>NZ_JAUBOZ010000110.1:0-25248 GCF_036700475.1 Microcoleus sp. T2B6
TCAAACTGCACTATTTGTGGGCCAGACCCCATACTGCAAGGGGTTGAGGCAATAAATTTAAATGACTAACAGCTTACTAACTACTAACTAATGACTAATGACTATTGAACGTACCCTGAAATCTGAATTTGAACTATCGGGAATCGGTTTGCACAGTGGCGAACAAACTCGCGTCCGAGTTTTGCCTGCAGAGGTTGGGGAAGGCCGCTATTTTGTCAGAATTGACTTGCCTGGTGCTCCGAGAATTCCTGCAAAAATTGAGGCGGTTTCTCAGACTGCACTTTCAACTGAACTGGCAGGTATAGATGGTCAAATTCGCACTGTAGAGCATCTATTAGCCGCTTTGGCGGGGATGGGAGCGGATAATGCTCGAATTGAGGTTGATGGGCCGGAAGTGCCACTGCTGGACGGTTCGGCTCTGGTTTGGGTAGAGGCGATCGCCCATATCGGCTTAGTTCCTCAAGAATCGAAGCAAGCCCCCACTCCCTCCTGCGTCCTAGAACAGCCAATTTGGGTGCGCCACGGGGATGCTTTTGCAGCGGCTTTACCCTCAGCCGAAACTCGATTTAGTTACGGAATTGATTTTGAGGAACAGGCGATCGGCAATCAATGGTACAGTTGGTCGCCAGAGGCAGAAAGTTTTGCTAGCGCGATCGCCCCAGCCCGCACTTTTGGACTTGCTCGCCAAGTTGACCAATTGCGACAAGCAGGTTTGATCAAAGGTGGTACCCTAGAGAACGCCCTAGTTTGCGATCGATCCGGCTGGCTCAACCCGCCCTTGAGATTTGTCAACGAACCGGTGCGCCATAAAATCTTAGACTTAGTAGGCGACCTCAGTCTGCTAGGAACTTGGCCAAAAGCTCACTACTTGGCTTACAAAGCCAGTCACAACCTGCACGTCCAACTCGCCCAAGCCCTGAAATCGGAAGCTCTAGCTACCCTAGATAAAAGTTAGGAAAAAACAGGTGATCTGTTAAGATTGCATCTTTATTCTTCCTTCTGCCTTCTGCAATACCACACTCAAAAGTCTTCAAGTAATGTCTACGCTGACTGAAGTTAACACCCTCAATACTGCTAATTCTGAATCCCTTCCCACCGAGAACGGTGATGATTCTCCAGCGGTTAAATCTACTTTTACTCTCGAAGAAATTCATAAATTATTGCCTCATCGCTATCCTTTTGCACTGGTTGACAAGATTGTTGATTACGTGCCGTCCGAGAAGGCTGTAGGAATTAAAAATGTGACTTTCAACGAACCGCATTTTCAAGGGCATTTTCCCGGACGACCAATTATGCCTGGAGTATTAATTGTCGAAGCTATGGCTCAAGTTGGCGGTATTGTTCTGGCTCAGTTGCCAGACATCAAGCAAGGATTGTGGATGTTTACCGGAATTGATGAAGTCAAGTTCCGTCGTCAGGTTGTACCGGGCGATCAGTTGCTGATGACTGTAGAATTGCTGTGGGTAAAACGCCGTCGCTTCGCAAAAATGCAGGCTCTGGCTGAAGTAGACGGACAAAAAGTTTGTGAAGGAGAATTGACGTTTTCGATGGTAGATTAAATTGAGCATTGGCCAGCGCAGGCCGATGCCCTGCTCAGGGCCGAAAAGCATTGGTAAGGACTAATCAGTAGCTAATCACAGACAACAGCTAACAGACAACAGACAACAGACAACAGCCAACTGACAACTGACAACTGAAAAATGCTTACTTTGATTCACCCAACTGCTGTGATTCATCCCGGTGCTGAACTTCACCCGACTGTAGAAGTGGGAGCTTATGCTGTAATTGGGGAAAGAGTGAAAATCGGGCCGGAGACTAAGATTGGCGCCCATGCAATTATCGACGGGCTAACAGAAATAGGTGCTCGCAATCAAATTTTCCCCGGTGCGGCGATAGGTTTGGAACCTCAAGATTTGAAATACGAGGGTTCTCCGACTAGGGTGAAAATTGGCGACAGCAATCAAATTCGGGAATATGTGACAATCAACCGCGCTACTGGAGCCGGGGAAAGCACGACTATTGGCAATCATAATCTATTGATGGCTTATGTTCATGTGGGACACAATTGCGCGATCGCCGATCGAGTAATTATCGCCAATGCTGTAGCCTTAGCCGGACACGTTAAAATCGAGTCTCAAGCCCGATTGAGCGGTGTTTTGGGCGTTCACCAGTTTGTCCACATCGGCCGCTTGTCTATGGTGGGCGGCTTGAGCAGGATCGATCGAGACGTACCTCCTTATATGCTAGTCGAGGGGAATCCTTCGAGAGTGCGAGCCATCAACAAAATAGGCCTCGATCGCGCTGGTTTTACTGCAGAAGATTTGCTAGTTTTGAAGAAAACTTTTCGTATTCTATATCATTCTGGCTACACTCTCAATCAAGCTTTGGAACAGTTGGATTTGTTGCCAGAAAACGCCCACTTGCAGCACCTGCGGAGATTTGTGCAGCAGTCTATAACCAAAGGCCGGCGCGGTTTGATTCCTGGCAAAAAGTGAATGAGGTAGAATGAACCTATGAACTAAGCGACTGTTGCCCTATGAATGTATATACTTCAGTCAAATCTACATCCCCTGAAACAGAACAAGATGGCTGCATCAGGTTCTCAGATGTTAGTTGGGAGCAATTTGAAGCGATAGAAGCAGCTTTTAAAGATGTCAGAGGTGTGAAATTTTTCTATCTCGATAAAATACTGCAAATTATGACTGTCTCGCCCGAACACGAAATAATCAAGAAAACTCTCTGTATGCTCCTAGAGGCATATATGAGAGCAAACGGGATTCGATTTTACGGCAAGGGCGGCCCGACTCTAGGTAACAGAGAATTAGGCGGTAGAAAAGAGCCGGATGATTCCTATGATATAGGAACCCAAAAAATAGTCCCAGATATTGCTATTGAAGTGGTAATTACCAGTGGCGGGATAAATCCTCTAGAATTCTACAAAAGATTGGGTGTTCGGGAAGTCTGGTTTTGGCAAAATAGTCAGTTATCTCTCTATTACTTAACAGGTGAAAATTATGAGCAGATTTCCCGGAGTACATTCCTTCCCGCTCTGGACTTAGAATTACTGCTACGCTGTGCGAATATGCCCGATCAATATGATGCTGTTACCGAGTTATTAGCAAACATCTCACCTGTATAAAGTCCGAATATGAAAATTTTTATTAGCACTGGTGAAGTTTCTGGCGATTTGCAAGGATCTTTGTTAGTTGCAGCCTTAAAACGTCACGCTGTCGCGGCTGGTTTTGATCTAGAAATAACCGCATTGGGCGGCCCTCGTATGGCAGAAGCTGGGGCTACTATTTTAGGCGATACTGTGGGCATTGGTTCTATGGGCCTTATAGAATCAGTGCCCTATATTTGGCCCACGATTAAAGTTCAGCAAAAAGCTAAACAATATCTCAAAAACTTCCGCCCCGATGCTGTTGTATTGATTGATTATTTGACTCCAAATCTCGGTATTGGCAGCTATATCCGCCGCTATTTGCCTGATTTGCCGGTGGTTTGGTACATCGCACCTCAAGAATGGGTTTGGTCGATTTCTCCTCGCAATACTGAGCTGATTGTCAATATTTGCGACCAACTTTTGGCAATTTTCCCCGAAGAAGCTTGTTATTATCAAAAAAAAGGAGCCGAAGTGAGTTGGGTTGGCCATCCTTTGGTGGATAGAATGCAATCTGCGCCCAGCCGGGAAGTTGCCCGCAAAACTTTGGGAATTGGGCCGGAACAGGTGTCGATCGCCCTAATTCCCGCTTCCAGACACCAAGAACTGAAGTACCTGATGCCGGTTATATTTGAGGCAGCTCAAATTATTCAAGCTAAATTGCCGGAAGTTCATTTTTGGATTCCGCTGGCTAACAAAGCTTTTCGCAGCAAAATTGAACAGGCGATCGAGAATTACGGTTTGCGGGCTACTTTGTTAGAAAATCAAACTCTGGAAATCTTGGCTGCTGCCGATCTGGCGATCGCTAAATCTGGTACTGTTAATCTGGAGCTAGCTTTGCTCGACGTTCCGCAAGTTGTTGCCTACCGCGTCAGTCCGATTACGGCGGTTATTGCTCGCCACGTGCTGAAATTTTCGATTCCTTTTATGTCTCCGCCCAATTTGGTGCAAATGAAGCCGATCGTCCCGGAGTTGCTGCAAGACGAGGCGACTGCGGAAAATATAGTGAATCACGCACTGGAATTGCTGCAAAATGCCGATCGACGCCAGCAAACTTTGGCGGGTTATCGGGAAATGCGCGAAAGTCTCGGAGATGTGGGTGTGTGCGATCGGGCTGCTGCGGAAATAATGAAAAATGTCAAATTAAATACAGCTTCTTAAAGCATTTTGTGTATTTAAAAGTTATGTATAAACCCGGTTCCTTTGTGGCTGGCTGGTGGACAAACCCACGATTTATTACCAGAAACGCGGTGGATTTTCTTAATTTCTATTAAAGCAACTTTGTTATTGAAATGTTATGCCAAGCAATCGGAAAAAGCGACCGATCGCTGTTGATTTATTTGCAGGCGCGGGCGGCATGACCCTGGGCTTTGAACAAGCAGGTTTTGATGTACTTGCATCAGTCGAAATAGACCCAATTCACTGCGCCACACACGAGTTTAATTTCCCGCTGTGTTCTATTCTGTGCAAAGATGTCACACAGCTTAGGGGTTCAGAAATTCGGAAAAAATCGGCGATCGGGCGGCGCGAGATAGACGTAGTAATCAGCGGTTCGCCCTGTCAAGGATTCTCCATGATGGGCAAGCGCGATGTGGACGACCCGCGAAATTCTCTAATTTTTCACTTTCAGCGCTTAGTTTTGGAGCTAAGACCGAAGTTTTTTGTAATGGAAAATGTGCCGGGAATTGCATCAGGAGAACACAAAGAACTCCTGAATGTTTTAATTAGCTCTTTTCTGAAACGTGGCTATAAAGTAGAAGAAAATTATCAAGTTCTCAACGCTGTTCACTATGGAGTGCCGCAAGCTCGCAAACGATTGTTTTTGATTGGGTGCAAAGAAGGTTATGAGCTACCCAAATACCCTCAGCAAACTACTATACTGCCGAAAATTAAAATTCCTAAACGCTATAAAAAAGTTAATTTACCTGCTGTCCCGACAGTTTGGGATGCGATTGGAGATTTGCCGGAAGTGGAAAAGTACAGCGAGTTGCTGCACCGAGATTGGGTAATGGCGGAGTACGGAAAGTGCAGCACTTATGCGAGTATAATGCGCGGAATTGATGGTTTGGATGATGATTATTCCTACGATCGCGAGTACGATCGACAAATCCTCTCTTGTAGTTTGCGAACTAAACATTCTCTGGAATGTATGGAAAGGTTTCATGCAGCCAAACACGGGGAAAAAGAGCCGATCAGCCGTTTTTACAAGCTTCACCCCGACGGAGTTTGCAACACTCTCAGGGCCGGAACCGACCGGGCCAGGGGGGCTTATACTTCGCCGAGACCGATTCACCCGATCGCCCCTCGGTGCATTACAGTCAGAGAAGCTGCGCGACTGCATTCCTATCCTGACTGGTTTAGATTTCACGTCACAAAATGGCACGGTTTTCGCCAAGTCGGAAATTCTGTACCGCCGCTATTGGCGAAAGCTGTCGCAGCGCAGATTATTAGGGCTTTGGGCGTGACAGCAATTAAGCCGAGTCTCAAGCTGACATGGGGAGATGATTCGTTGCTTAAACTGAATTGGTCGGAAGCAGAACAATATTATCTAATATCAAATCCGTTAGCATCGGAATAGTAAATTCGAGTTCACTGTTGACTGTTCACTGTTGACTGTTGACTGTTCACTGTCAACCGTCAACATCATGTATGAGTGTAACCGGAAATGATATAAAAAGTTAAGAATTAGATTTACAGCGTATATGCAGGACTACCCTCAATTAAGCGCGGGTTTAGCGTCCCCTGTATCAGTGATCACACTTCGATGACCAGCACAAGATGTCCTGGGTAGTTAAACAAACCGGGAATGTATTCCGGCGCGCTGTGCAGTTTGTTCAAGGTAAAAGTGGGAACTATTTCGACTACTGGTCTGCAATCCAAGGCGTAGCGATCGTCCTATACATAAAATAGCAAAATCAACATCTGCATATCATGGGAGATTTGAGATTGTGAAAGTCTACCGGAAAACATTTTGATAAATTTCGCTGAGTTTTGCAACAATTACGAGTCTTTTGGAATTCTAGAGCTATCGTGTAAAAAGTGTATTTTCAGGAGACTCAAATACTATGGGTTGGTTTAAAAGACTGTTCGGACTCGAAAAGCCTGCACCCCAGGCTGAACCGATGGCACAAGTAGTACAGCAAGCAGCACAAGCGCAATCCATCGCTCCTGCTAAAGTCGGCCCAGACGGAAATTTTGACGAAAGCGGCCTGGCGAAGCGGGTGGCTTTAGCTTTTGACGGCGATCCAGAAGTTGCTGATATCGAGACTGTTTATGTGGCTCAGCTCAGCGGCACGGTTGTTCTCAAAGGTCAAGTTCCCAGTCAGGAAATTCTCGACAAGTTGGTGGCGATCGCCTCTGCTGAAGAAGGTGCCGCAGGCGTGCAAACCGATCAGGTGACAGTTGGCTAGTTCTTCCCAAGCGAAGCAGTTTCGCTCCGGGTGCTGCTCGAATTAGTCAAAAACTCGATTAAACCCGCTGCGGCGGGTTTTTTCTTGCCGTCTCCCCCCTCCAAATATTAATTTTTGTAAATAAAACCGATTCATCTCAAAAAACCGTATAATTGAATACAGAAACTAAAAAAGTTTTAGCCAAGAAAACCAACCCTGACCTGACTGCCCTTTTTATCTCCATAAATATAAGGATCAAAAAATATGAAACTCACTTATCGCGGTTCAAACTACGAGTACGACATTCCGACAGTTGATATGGTCGAAGGCGAAGTCGCGGGCAAATACCGGGGGCAAAACTGGAACTATCGGTATCCGAGACACATTCCCAACCCCAAAAAATACGGCGGCCCAAACTATACCAAAAAGCGAGATGCTCAAGCTGGCGATCGGGATGTCGCAGCAGCTCGCACCTCAGCGACTGTGGATTATTACCCAACAGTTGTGGAAGTGGCGCAAGTACACCAGGCGAATATTTGCAATATTCTCGATCGTAGAAAGGAAGCAGCCAAGGCCAAGGGCGATGAAACACTGCTGCGCTTGCTAGAAATTGAGTCGAGACACATGGTGTGTTAGGGAAAAGCATCAGAAAACAAAGCGTTTGTCAAGAGGGGGAAATCGAGTTAAGCTCAATTTCCCCCTTTTGATGCTGTTTGGGCGATCGAATTCTCCTTTCTCCACAGCGCGCACGGCGATGTATTATTTATTTAGTTGCCCCTTAATTTTCTCACAAAACTTTATAAATTCTTGAAAACTAAGTAAGTGATCTGAATTGGCCTCAATTCTCGCTATCAGTTGGTCAAGGTAATATTTTTCTTGTACTTGCATCGGTTTAGATTTACGGTAAGAAAAACTCTTGTTTGACGCAGAACTACGCTCTTTGAAAATTTCTCTAAGATAACCTTCATGAAACAGAGCTTTTGTTTTATATCCAAAAATATCCTTTGTATTTTCTTCATCTTGCACAAATTCACTCGCTAAGTCTTCGGGATTATTTGTGAAGACATCAAAATATGCGATGTATTGTTTCAAAGTTGCATTATGTTGTGGATGTCTGACAAAGAAATTCCTATTGCCTAAAAACCAAGTTTCAATACAAACTTTCTGCACAATAATTTCTAGTTGGCAATTTTCCGGTAATGTTTTAAAAGGTTTATATTGTAATTCTAAGTTAATTTGCTTATCAGCTTCCGCTTTTTTCTCTGCAACTGTAAAACGGTCTGCATCTGTAAATAGTACCAAGTAATTATATTTAGGAAAATCGTTAATTTCTTGGATAGCATTAGCAGCAACTCTGTAGCAACTAGGAACGCCCATATCACTTTCGTAATAATAGTTATTCTGATTTACAGCATCAAAACTATCCACTTCTGTCAAGTCTGGAAGAAGTACAGATAACCACTTTTTATAAACAATCGGTTCTGTCTTCCCTTCAAATACAAAATAGAAGTTCATACTATGATTGTTTTTCGAGAATTTTGGTTAATTGAATAAATGCGTCTTGTTTAGATTTACCCAAATGATAATCTGAGGCATTACAAATTCTAATATGTCCGCCCTGTCGAGTCACAATTTTCCAATATTCATACGGAATATTATTGATAATGTAAGGGTGATGGCTTGTAGCAATAAATTGTAAGGTTTTATTTTCGTGAATCAGGTCATCAGTCAAGATGTCAATACAATTTATGCCTAAACTATTTTCAAATTCATCAATCAATATTACGGAACCTTCATTTGCCAGAAACATTTCGGCAATATGAATAATTGTACGCAACATCCCCGAAGACATCCTATCTTCTCTAATCCATTTTGGTACAGATTTCTCTTTTATAGAAATAGCAGGCGGAATTTTCTCAGCAATTGCTTTAGGGAAGAAGATGTCAGTTTTAAAAGGCTCAACTTTTATATCCCCGATTTGTGGAAAAATGTCAATAAATCTTGACTTTATTTTTTCATAAATATCTAACTTGTTTTCATAAGTCAGATATAGTTTAGTTATAATATCCTCATCACTATTTACTATGCTGTCTAAGGTTTTGTATTTATTTTTGAGCGACTGAAAAGATTGGTTCGAGTTTAGAAGACGCCGACCGTTTATTGTATGGTCGCGATATTTTATTTTATTTAGAGCATCAAAGGCTTCTTTTATCACACTTTCTTCTTTCAAAATATATATCATTGATTGATGCGAAGAAAGTTTAGGCATTGGGCTATTTTTAAACATGATTTCTTCCAAATTTCGCTCAATTAAAACCTGATTATTTGATGTCAATTTTTCATAAATTAAGGAAGATTTTTCTCGCTCATCTTGTTTTTCTTTTTCATCATCCTCAAAACTTAGCTCATTTTTTTCAACAGTATCAAAACGACCTTCCCAAATAAATTCAGTACCGTTTACCGTAGAAAATATGATTTCCCATTCAAACCCATTTATAGCTGTTCCATTTGCAATACGTCTTAAATCGATAATTGCACGCAGGATTTGGGTTTTGCCTGCACCTGATACGCCTACTAAAAGGGTTAAGTTTGATGAAAACTTAATTTCATCAAAATGCCAATCCCAAAAATTATTTTTGAGTCTAAGTGAAATAATCTTCATAATTAAAAATGGTTTTTATTGTTCATATGACCCAACGTATTTCCATTTTTGCAATCGAGTAATATTCGGGATTATGCCAATATCTACATTATTTTATTTATAAACCATTAAGAAGCCTTGTGTCAATACCGACTTTGGGAGACCCACTCCTGAAAAAGAAACCGGGTTTTTCACGATCCTTCAAGGCTCAAATGCAGTAATTTCGTAAAAAACCCGGTTGCGGATTCTCGCCATCACCCCTTGACACAAACCACCTGCTTCAAAGTCGCCACAACTTCCACCAAATCCGACTGCTGACTCATCACCTCATCAATGGACTTGTAAGCCCCCGGAATTTCATCTAAAAATTGTTCATCTTTGCGGCACTCAACCCCCTCAGTCTGCCGCACCAAATCATCGAGAGTAAATACATTCTTCGCTTGAGTGCGAGACATCAAGCGCCCCGCACCGTGACTGCAACTACAGTAACTTTCAGCATTTCCCTTCCCTTTAACAATAAAAGATTTCGCCCCCATCGAACCCGGAATAATCCCGTAATCCTCTACATCCGCGCGCACGGCACCCTTGCGAGTAACATACACATCTTCGCCAAAATGCACCTCTTTTTCCGCGTAATTGTGGTGGCAATTCACCTCTAATAACGGCTTAACAGATTTGCCGCCCGCGACGTGCTTTTCCACAATTCGCTTAAACCGATTCATCATTACATCGCGATTAAAACGAGCATAATCTTGCGCCCACTGCAAATCGTGCCAGTAAGCCGCAAACTCCCGCGTACCCGCCACAAAATAAGCTAAATCTTTGTCAGCCAGATTAATTTCTGCCAGTTTAGCTAAATCTTTAGCCGTCTCTATATGCTGCTGTGCGAGCAAATTTCCAATGCCGCGAGAACCGGAATGCAGCATCAGCCAAACAAAGTTTTCAGTATCAACGCAAACCTCAATAAAATGATTACCGCCGCCGAGGGAACCCATTTGTTTTAAGGCTTTATTGTTTTGGTGCTGCACACCTTGATGAAGTTCCTTAAACTCGCCCCATCCTTGCCAGTTGGTGACAGTTGTTTCTACTTCTTTGTTTTCCGAAAATCCGACTGGAATTGCTGCTTCGATATCGAGGCGAATTTGTTTGAGTTTGCCTTCTAATTTGTGAGCTTTGAATGGCATTTTTATCGCAGACATACCGCAACCCACATCGACGCCCACAGCCGCCGGAATAATCGCTTCTTTTGTGGCAATTACTGAACCGACTAAAGCACCTTTTCCTAAATGTACGTCGGGCATTAGTGCGACGTGTTTGAATACAAAGGGCAAAGATGCTACGTTTGCGGTCATCTTGGTTTCTTTTTCGCCCAGGGCGTGATTTGCCCAAGATAATACTGGTTTTGGGGCTGATATGTCTAATTTTTCGTAGGGCATTTTTGTTTAAGTTGGTTTTGCAAGTTTGTTATGTAGTACAAGTGTACCACAAAGACTTTCGGATGTCAAACACACTAATTCTCGTAGGGTGCGTCAGTCGGGAATTTCTTTTGGGAGTCATAGAATTTTTACTGACGCACCTTACCCACTAATTATTGCCGCGTCAACTTCACATCAGATGCAGTAGCGGTATTGTTGGTAAGTCCGACATTCCGACAGGGAATGAATTCCCTGTCTCATAGCAAAAGTCCTCTCAAAGAGGACTAAAATCGATCGCACTTCCCGTCAAAATCTACAGTCGGTTTTAACCGACATCTTGCAGCAATATCAATAAGAGGATTTTTCGTGGGGTCGGGCGGGTTTATAGAACCTATTTGCAAGCTTTAAGGCTGTTGGCGAACCCGCCCCTACGTCTAATTGAGAATGGTGCAATATCTCAGTTTTAACCGACAGTCCGACAGGGAATGAATTCCCTGTCTCATAGCTAAAGTCCTCTCAAAGAGGACTAAAATCCCTCGCACTTCCCGTCAAACTCTACAGTCGGTTTTAACCGACTTTCGCTATGAGGCAGGGGTTTCAACCCCTGTCGGATTGTGGGAAAGCGAGTGAAAAGCTAACACGGCACAAGAAGCGTTTTGTATTGAAAATCCTTAAGAAATGCCTAAAGATTGAATGAATAATTGACTGTAGGGTGCGGATTGTTGTACCTCCGTCAAGGAACCAAACAGCTCTTTTCCCCCAAAGATAACTAATGTCTTCTGTGTAGAGTCAGCTTCTTGACTCGGCAGTTGTGAGTGAACGGAAAGAATACTATCTGAATCAAATCGATAAAAGCGGTCCAAGTCGCTGCAAAGTCCTTCTTCAACATCCTTGAGATTAGGATAAAGTTCTTGAGAAGGACGCGGTTCATGACCGCTTAAAATCAGTTCATCTAACATTTCCATTTTTTCAATATCGATTAGATACATTCTCCCATTACCAGTGTTAATTAGAAGGCGATCGTCTGATAGGTAGGTAGAGTAGCTAAACCTGTCATCCGAATCAGGACAAGGGCATTCGCATATTCCAAGTAGATTGCACTCAGGAAAACTGAATCTGCTGATTTGTCGATCGCAATCGTGTACAACCACAAATTCGCCACCAGCAGGATGAAATTCTGGAGGCCCTGTGTCATCGGGACATGGAACCTCCACGGCGTGAATTTCCGTACCATCGTCATAAAGCCAGTAGATTTGCTGTCCGTCCTGACCTGCGGCAGCCCAAAGAGCTAAAATTTGATTTTCGGGGTGCGGGTGAAACGAGAAGGAACTCCAGCAAAAAGGGTCTTCGAGCAAAAGTTGTCGTTGAATTTGCCACGAATTGGTATCGCGAATTTGAATCTCGACTTCCCCGCCTTCAATTAATTTCATGCACCAAAAACGCACGCCGTCTGCATCAAACCAGCAGTCCTGAAATCCATTTTTGTTATACGAAAACTTAACAGGAGGGTTAGGTAGCTGTTCTTCAAAAACTAGCTGGTTTTCTGCTGTCATAATTGCTAAATGATTGCCATTTGCCATAATTGCTGCCAGCAAATCGCCTTTGGGACTAATGGCTAAACAGCTAATTTCGTCTGGAAGCTGGTATTCGTATTTTGGCGACAAGTTGCGATCGACTAAAGTGACTTTTTTGCGATCGCAACTTGTCGCAATAGTCCAATCGGAATCAGTGCGTTGATTTATGGCTAAGATACCCCAGTCAATTTGTTTTTCATGTTTTGGTAAAATCAGCATAAAGATATTTCAGCGTAAATAAGCTCTATTTTAACTGAAATCTTGCAGCATTTATCGTAGGGTGCGTCAGTCGGGAATTTGTTTGGGGAGTCAGAGAATTTTTACTGACGCACCTTACCGACTAATTATCGGCGCCTCAACTTAACATCAAATGCAGTAGCGGTATTGTTGGTAAATCCGACCCTCCGACAGGGAATGAATTCCTGTCTCATAGCAAAAGTCCTCTCAAAGAGGACTAAAATCGATCGCACTTCCCGTCAAACTCTACAGTCGGTTTTAACCGACTTTCGCTATGAGGCAGGGGTTTCAACCCCTGTCGGATTGTGGGAAAGCGAGTGAAAAGCTAACACGGCACAAGAAGCGTTTTGTATTGAAAATCCTTAAGAAATGCCTAAAGATTGAATGAATAATTTACTGTAAGGTGCGGATTCTTGTACCGTCGCCAGGGAACCAAACAGCTCTTTTCCGCCGAAGATAACTAATGTCTTCTGTTTAGAGTCAGGTTCTTGAGTCAGGATTTGTGAATGAACGGACAGAATCCTATCTGAATCAAATCGATAGAAATAGTTCAAGTCACCGCAAACCTCTTCTTTAAGATCCTTAAGAGTGGGGTAAAGTTCTTTACAGGAACGTGGCTCGTGACCGATTAAAATTAGTTGATCTGATATTTCCATTTTGTTAAGATCGATTAGATACATAAGTCCTTCATTAGTGTTAATTAGAACGCGATCGTCCGATAGGTAGCACATAGAGTAATCAAAACCATCATCCGAATCAGGCCAAGGCCATTCGCATATTCCCATTAAATTGCACTCAGGAAAACTGAATCGGCTGAGTTGTCTTTCGGAACTATCTATAACCAAAAATTCGTCACCAGCAGGATGAAATTGAGGAGGTGATGTGTCATACAGACAGGGAACCTCCACGGCATGAATTGTCGTACCATCATCATAAAGCCAGTAGATTTGCTGTCCGTTCTGACCGCAAGCAGCCCAAAGAGCTAAAATTTGATTTTCCGGGTGTGGGTGAAACGAAAAGGTACTGTAGCCGCCAATAGGGTCTTTGAGGCGAAGTTTTCGCTGAATTTGCCACGAATTGGTATCGCGAATTTGAATTTCTACTTCCTTGAATTCAATTAATTTCATGCACCAAAAACGCAAGCCGTCTGCATCAAACCAGCAGTCCTGAAATCCATTCTCGTTATCCAAAAAATACTTAACAGGAGGGTTTGGTAGCTGTTCTTCAAAAACTAGCTGGTTTTCTGCTGTCATAATTGCCAAATGATTGCCATTTGCCATAATTGCTGCCAGCAAATCGCCTTTGGGACTGATGGCTAAACAGCTAATTTCGTCGGGAAGCTGGTATTCGTATTTTGGGGAGAAGTTGCGATCGACTAAAGTGACTTTTTTGCGATCGCCACTGACAATCGTCGCCCACTCGGAATTAATGGGTTGATTTATGTATGAGAACGACCAGTCAATTTGTTTTTCATGTTTTGGTAAAATCAGCATAAAGATATTTCAGCGTAAATAAACTCTATTTTAACTGAAATCTTGCAGCATTTATCGTATGGTGCGTCAGTCTGGAATTTCTTTGGGGAGTCAGAGACTGTTTACTGACGCACCTTACCGACTAATTATCGGCGCGTCAACTTAACATCAAATGCAGTACCAGTATTGTTGGTAAATCCGACACTCCGACAGGGAATGAATTCCCTGTCTCATAGCTAAAGTCCTCTGAAAGAGGACTGAAATAGATCGTATTTTTCCTCAAAATCTACAGTCGGTTTTAACCGACAGTCCGACAGGGAATGAATTCCCTGTCTCATAGCAAAAGTCCTCTGAAAGAGGACTAAAATCGATCGCACTTCCCGTCAAAATCTACAGTCGGTTTTAACCGACTTTCGCTATGAGGCAGGGAATTCATTCCCTGCCGGATTGCGGGAAAAGCGCGTATTTGCTGGCACTAAATTATTACAAATTCGGAGTCTTTCTCCCCACCTTCTGCACAGGAATAGCCACCGCCTGCGGCTTCTTCTTCGCTGCAAACATCCCGAAGAAATCGTGCAGCAAAATATAGAAACAGGGAATAATAAACAGCGTCAGCAGCGTCGCCAGCGACAAACCCGAAAACACCACCACACCCAAAGGTTGCAGAAACTCCGAACCTTCTCCAATTCCCAAAGCTAGGGGAAACAAACCCAAAACTGTAGTAATAGTTGTCATCAAAATCGGCCGCAAGCGCTGAGGTGCCGCCCTGAGAATTGCTGTTGTGCGATCGACTCCTTCATCTTCCAGGATTTGGTTCGCCAACTCGATCATAATGATGCCGTTATTCACCACAATTCCCACTAGCAAAATTGCACCGATCATCACCGTCGCACCGATCGCAGTTTTGGTCACATAAAGCCCGAATACTCCCGCCGCCAACGCCAGCGGCACTGTCAGCAAAATCACCAGCGGGTCAACCAGGGAATTGTACTGCACCGCCATCGCTACAAACACTAAAAAAGTCGCCAATCCGCCCAAAAGTTTTAGAGAAGTTTGCAATTGCTGATTAGTTTCAGCAGCAGAACTCGGCACAATGCTTACTCCTCGCGGCAACTTCATTTCTGATAAAACTGCATCGACTTGCTGGACAGCATCGCCGAGACTTGCGCCCCGATTCAAGTTTCCTACAACTAAGAAAACTTGCCGCTGGTTGAGACGCTGAATTTCTCCTGGTGCTTTGCCGATCGTAATATTTGCCACATCGCTTAAACGGACGATGCTATTATTGCCGCCAGATAAGGGAATTTGTCCGAGTTGAGCAATAGATTTTACAGAAGTGCGATCGAACTGCACCCGCACATCTACCAAGCGGTTTCCCCGCTGCAATTGAGTCGGAACAGCACCTTCAATTGCTGTCTGAATCGTCTCCCCAATGTCTTGGGCCGTCAGCCCGTACACAGCGGCCTTTTCCCAGTCTGGACGAATTTGCACTTCTGACTGCGGCGCGTCTCCGTCCGGGCGAAACCGGGCTAATTTTACCTTCTCATCTAATTCTTTTAATATCTGACGACCTGCTTGCTGCAATACTTCTTCAGTTGGCCCCTGAACCACCACATCAATTTCGCCACCTCGCACTGGGGAATTAGTTAAAACTAAACCCCTAATCGATTCTGGAACTAGCCGCAGACGAGTTCCTTTAGGAACGTCAAGTTTCTTGAATTCCTCAGTCATTCTTTCCGTAAAAGCGATGGTATTCGTACCTGGTTTTAGCGTGATTGTGCTGCTTCCCCTAAGCAAATTTTCAACTGTATTGTTGCCGAAAAGCAGCCCTCCCGCTGTCGTTAAAGTGTACGCTGTTTCTGGCTGTGCGAGCAGAAGTTTATCGGCGGCGGCAACCACTTTTTGATTGGTTTCCAAGTTAGTACCCGGAGGAAACAAAGCAAATAATCGGGCTTGACTTGTATTAACTCTCGGCAAAATTTCTTGGGGGATTTGACCTGCCATCACCCAAGTGCCGCCGCCTAAAATCACAAAAGCGAGGGCAATGATAATTAACCGCAAACCCAGCACTTTTGACAGCATTGAACCGTAGGCCCGCGTGCCGTTTTCAAAACCGCGGTTGAAATGTTTTATCGGCCCGAACTGACTGATACCGCTGGAATAAGACATTCCCATCAAGCGAGAAGTCAGCATCGGCACTACAGTTAAAGCTACTAGCAGAGACGCTGCTACTGCAAAGCTAATTGTCAAAATCAATTCGTTAAATAGCAGCGAAAAGAAGCCACCGATCAGCAGGAATGGCAGCACTGATACTAAGTTAGCGGCAGTGGAGGCAATCATTGCTGATTCTACTTCTTCACTCCGCAATACAGACTCTTCTATCGTGCGTTCTTTCCGATCTTTGATTCTGCCTTTTTTCAGATGAGGGTTGCTGTCTAGACCGACTACAATATTTTCTAAAATAACTACGCTGGTATCGATCGCCTGACCAATTCCTAACGCTAAACCCCCTAAACTAAACAAGTTCAGCGACAAGCCGAACAGCCGCATTAAAATAATGGCTGCTAGAGTACACAGGGGAATAGTCAGAGAGATAATCAGGGTTTGTCTCAGGGAACCTAAAAAGAACAAAACTGCGATCGCAGCCAGCACTGCCCCTGAAACCCCCGCATTCGCCACATCGGCTAAGGAATTGCGGATAAATCTGGATTCGTCTAAGGTAGTAACTACGGTCATGTCCGCCGAAATTAACCCGGAATCCTGCATTTCTTTGATGCGATTTTTCACTCCGTCTACAACAGTAATTGTGTTGGCGTCCGGCTGTTTCAAGATGCTAATTTTAACGGCCGGTTTTTGATTGAGAAAAACTTTGACTCGCTGTTCTTCCGTGCCGTCATTAACTTGGGCAAAATCGCGCAGGTAGACTCGTTTTGGCGGGTTGGAACCGGATACTTGAAAGGAAAGATTGGCGATTTCCGAGGCTGTTTTAAAGCGACCAATTGTGCGCGTCAGCGGTTCGTTTGATTCTTGCCGCAGCCGGCCGCCGGAAGTGTCTAAATTGCGCGAACGCAAAGCATTAAAAACGTCGTTGAGATTAACTCCTAAACTTTGCAGCCGATTCAGGTCAATATTAACTTGAATTTCTTCTTGAACGCCGCCGGAAATGTCAACGGAAGCGACTCCGGGAATCACGTTTATTTCCCTGGCTAATTCTTCATCGGCAAATACCCGCAAATCTACCCCTTGGCGTGAGTCTGAAGTCAGGGCAAATTCGTAAACCGGCTGTTGAGAAGGGTCAAATTTAAATAGATTTGGCGATTCAACTGTATCAGGAAGTCGGTTGCGAATGCGGTTGACGGAGGCTGTAGCGTCGTTGAGGGCTTGGTCGATATTGCCGCCGGGTCTAAAGAATAAATCGACGCTGACTTGTCCTTCCCGCGTGCGGGAGAAAACTTGCGTGACTCCTTCTGTTGCTGAAAGTCCTTGTTCGAGGGGGCGGGTAATTTCGTCAACTGCCACTTCTGGGGAGACTCCGGGGGCGTCTAAGCGCACGCTGATGCGGGGATAGGTGATGGAGGGCAGCAAGTCAACGGGCAGTTGGGTTATGTAGAAAATGCCCACGACTATAATGGCAAGTGTCAGCATGAGGGTGCCGATGTGGCGGCGAATGGCTGTCGCGCTAATACTGAATCCGGTTTTGTCGGGAGTCATTCGATTTTAGATTTTAGATTTTAGATTAAAGAATTGAAAAGTTTACCCCGTCAGTCAGCCTGCAAAGGAATGAATCGCGGGGCTGGCGACTAAATTGTTTTCGGTCAGGCTTTATTGTGTATCGGGAGTGAGAGAATATTTACGCTCCGCACCTGACAAGTAGTATAATAAATTTTAATAAATTGTCAAAAATGTTTTTTTGAATATTCCTTTAGAGGTAGTCGATCGCCCAAAACGCAGATTGGCAGAAATTGCCAGGGGCTTTTGAATCTCTCTAAGTTATCGCCATCAGGAACAGGCAAGATGCCTGTTCCACAACAAATAAACTTTCTTGTGGAACAGGCATCTTGCCTGTTCCTAAAGTCTTCTTCCCTTTTCCCTCTTCTTTATTCCTTCTTCCCTCTTCCTGACATCCGTTACATCCGTTACAGAATCCGTTGCCGAACTTCCTTCATTTACTGTACTTGAGATCCGTGGGCACGGGGGTCGGAGCTACTTGTTTTCACAGGCCCTGTGGGTGGAGTAAAATTAGAAACTTGACCTGCCGCTTGGACGTGTGGCAGAGGTTTTCCTGCAATTAAAGCATCTAAGTTAGCTTCCATAATAGTGCGTGGCATTTCGCCCATTGTTTCAGCAACGGCGCTGCCTTTATCGTTCAAATAGACAAAGTGCGGAATGCCATCTACTCGATATTTTGTGATTTCTGGCAGCCATTTGTCATTGTCTACATTCAGCATCACAAAATTCATCGGTTCGGCGTATTTCTGTTTGATTTCGCTCAGATCTTTAGCCATTGCCTGACAGCTACCGCACCAATTAGCATAAAATTCCATGAGTGTCGGTTTGCCATTTACCAAAGCTGTTTCTAATGGCGTTGAAGCTTTTGCCATGTCGGTGAGACTGCTTGACGGCGTTTGGGTTTGCAGCCCGAAGAAGATGGATATTGAAAGGACGATCGCTGCTAACACGATCAATAAGTTTCTGAGGCGCGTGGCGACTTTTGTTTCGGGATTTTTGGCGGCGGGGGCGACAGTTGAGTTGGGCGAATTCTGGGTCATAAAATAAATTGCGCTTGGATTTCTATGTTTTTATTTTAAATAATAGATTCAGATTATAGCACATTTTGAGATAATCAGACCAATCTCATAAAAATTTTTGAAGAGGCCAGAATTAGGCCAAGTGCGCTAAAACATAAGATAACAAAGATTGTTTGTAAATTACCGAGGACTTGCAGGGTGAAAAAACGGGTAACACTGACGTTTCCCCAACGATCGATCCAAATGCCTGTCACCTATCGACTGGCAAAGGATTTTAATGTTGCAGCCAACATTATCCGCGCTCAGGTGGCTCCGAATCAAGTGGGCAAACTGGTGCTAGAGTTATCAGGGGACATCGACCAACTAGAAGCGGCGATCGACTGGATGCGATCGCAAAATATCGGCGTTTCCCTAGCCAGTCGGGAAATACTCATAGACGAAGATATCTGCGTTGACTGCGGTTTGTGTACGGGAGTTTGCCCGACAGAAGCCTTGACCCTTGACCCAGAAAGCTTTAAACTAAGTTTTGCTCGATCGCGGTGTATCGTTTGCGAGCAGTGCATCCCTACCTGTCCGGTGCAAGCTATTTCTACTAACCTATAGGCCCTGTAAACACTCCTGGGGCTCATCATCTTTTTTTTGCCTGGTTCTCCTAATTGTGCCATTGGATGAAAAAAAACTCTTGGGTTTCCCTAACTCTACTTTTTGTTACTTATTTCACTTTTGGCTGGAAATTATCTGAGTTTGATGTTCCACCGCACCTGACTTGGTTTCTAGCCATAGCTTCAATTTTAGTGTTTGCGGTCGCATTGTCGTTCCCACTGAGAGACATAAAAGCCTTAATTTTGCGGTGGTTTTCGAGTGATATCGGTGCTTTTCTTTCTATTATTGTAGGAGCTTTTGTGGCAGTGGTAGTTTTTGCTTGGCTGCACCTTTTTGCTACTTGTTTACTCTTGATTTCAGCCGGAGCTTTGGCAAGACTCGATATTCAAATGTCTGGTTGGAAGAATTGGCGGGCTTTTGCGGTATTAGCTACCATTTCTTTAACAGGTGTGGGGTTGGGCGGAGCGATCGAGTTTTGGTCAAGGACAGGCAAGCTCGTATTCTCTTAATGAGGAACGGGAAATTCATCCAACCAAATTCTATAACTCGCAACGGATATGTAGCCCAAAACTATCAGCTCGCCCATCAATAAATACAGCTTATTTTTTTTCAATCCCCCACCCCCGGATTAATTCCCCGTTCCGCGCCGTAATCATAGCAGTTTTCAAGCCTCGTGAGGTAAAGCTTCTCAATTTCCGATTCCCCGTTGCGCGTTACTAATTCCCAATTACTAATTACCGACACACCGGGAGTGGAACTGAAAACCCCTAGGGCAGTATTGAACTGTAGCGACTGTTGCTCAAAATGTTATTGCCCAAATCCCGCAAGTCCCGCAGCCAAAAACTCATCCCAATAAAAAAGCAGCTTTAGGGAGCTGCTAGTCAGAATGCATGAGGTATTTTTTTTAGAATAGGACAGATTAAATTCGATCGGTGCTGGGTTACATTTTTTGATACGAGAGAGTTGATGAGGGAATGGACGATCGTAAAATCGTCACATAGGAGGATAGCATTGATGCTAAATTTCCCGACAATCAAGTTAGCGTTTAACTGTCCTTGCGCCCTACAGCCCTTCAGCGGTGGGGCCATTTTATTTTTAGGGAGAACTCAATAGCCGGCTTTAACGCATCAGATGAGTCTGCCATTAGTTCTTGTATAAAATCTCCGCATCACCACATCCTCATACTTATAAAAGTTACGCATCGCATCCAGTCAAACCCGGTGGATTGCAAAATATTGGGTGGTTAAACGGAGACACTCAGACAAAAACCAGTATTTTCACCGAAGTCCTACGATTTGAGATTTGAGATTTGAGATTTGAGATTTTGGGAATGACTGATAAATGTGGTGGTTTGGAGCTTGCGTATAGTTGCATTATTTTTTTGAACTGGTATCAAAAGTCCCCACAAACCTGTTATTTTCTTAGAAAATCGCTTTCTGAATGTATCAATTGAGCTCAGGCCCGGTTTCTGGTTTGATAACTTTTTGGATTTCCTCGATCGCCCTAGTCGCCACTGCTTCAGGCCTTTCGCCCACACCAGCATAGACTCGGACATCTGCTTGAGTGTAGAAACGCTCTCGCTCTTTCAAAAGGCTTTGCAGCTTAGATTTGATCTCGCCCTCCTGCAGTAGGGGTCGAGCGGTGTCCGAACGCAGTCGATCGTACAATTGATCTACAGGCACATCCAACCAAACCACTACACCGTAGTGCAAGTAACCCCAATTCATCGATCGCGTCACAATGCCGCCGCCCGTAGCCACGACCGAATTTTGATACGCAGACAACTCACCGAGCACTTTAGTTTCTAGTTCCCGAAAAGCCTCTTCCCCTTCTCGCTCAAAAATCTCAGCAATTGACTGATTAGCAACTCGAACAATTAGTTCATCAGTATCAAAAAAACGGTATTTTAATTTTTTTGCCAAAATCCGCCCCACCGTTGTTTTTCCCGCACCCATCATCCCGACAAGATAAATATTTACTCCCCTCAACCCATCCACTGCCAAATCCTCCGATATTTTTCTATTTTTTCAGGTTAATCGATCCGCCACTGAGGCCATCATCGTCATCAAACTCATCACCCTCATCCAATCCCCAATCATCCTCTGCTTCTGCCATAGGATTTATTGGTGTTTCATCAGCGGGTTTAGGTATCGCCTCTTGGGGGGGAACCAGCACTCGATACTCCGCATCGTAGACAGCCTCAGTTTGCCCCACCCCAGACTGACTCGGATCTCGATAGCCGTAAGAATATACTGAGCCAGCCCAAGACTTGCTTTTCGGTTCCTGCTGAGCTTCGTAAGCCCTCGGATTTGCCGCTGGAACATCATTTACCTGCGGTTGATCGGGAAAATCGCGATCGTCCCCCCAATCGTCATCGCCCCCTTGAGAACCCGATTTTGAGCCATCTGAGACCCAATCATCCTCATCGTCTGCCGCTGCATAAGTCCCCGGTTGAGCGTAATCCTTCGCCCCATCCGGGTTCGGAGTTTCTTGCTGGAAAGTCCGGGCACTGTAACCAGACGGCGTGCCGTACTCATTTCGGTAGGAACTAGGAGCCTGAGTTTGGCTATTTTCCCTATTCAGATCCGGGTCAATTCCCTGTTTTCTAGGAGGGGGAGGCGGCGTGTAAGGTGTTCTCCTGTCCTCTGGGAAAGTATCGGGACCGCTGCGACTGGATCGGCCGCTGCGGTCTCCCGTTGGAGATAGGTAATTTGAAAAAGCGAGCAAACCAGAAATCAATAAAGATGTGATAGCTCCCACCGCCATACTCAGCAAAATCCAGATAGATAAAGGCAAAGCAGGCGATCGAACTCCCAAAAACACCAGCGATAGTGCCGGCTCCACATTTTGCAGGGCAAAAATAGTCAGCCCTACCACAATTACTAGCAAAAAAACAGGACGCATATTAAAAATATTGGTAATAGGTAATTGGTAATTAAAACTAACAAATCATCAATAACAAATAACAAACTGTCAACTGTCAACTGTCAACTGCCAACTGTCAACTGCCAACTGTCAACTGCCAACTGTCAACTGTCAACTGCCAACTGTCAACTCTCAACCGTCAACTGCCAACTGCCAACTGTCAACTGTCAACTGTCAACTGTCAACTGTCAACTGTCAACTGCCAACTGCCAACTGTCAACTGTCAACTGTCAGCTGTCAACTGTCAACTAACTCCCTTCTTCTTCCTTCCAGCGTTTGAGAGGAACGCAATCAATCCCCAACTGGTCTAAAGCGCGAGCCACCACAAAGTCTACCAAATCTTCAATAGTTTGCGGATTGTGATACCAAGCAGGAATCGCTGGTACAATTCTAGCTCCAGCTTCCGCCAAGGTAGTCAAATTCCGCAGGTGAATCAAGCTAAAAGGCGTTTCGCGAGGCACGAGTACCAATTTTCTCCCTTCCTTGAGCTGAACGTCGGCCGCTCTTTCGAGCAAATCCGAGCTCAAGCCAGCCGCCAACTTGCCCAGCGTACTCATGCTACAGGGAATAATCATCATCCCTTGGGTGCGAAAGGAGCCACTAGCAATATTAGCACCGACATCTTGCCAGGGATGACACCGAAGTTTACCCATTGTGGCTACTCCTGCTTGTTCCCGCCAGAATTCTTCTTGAAGCGTAGGTTCTGCAGGCATTCGGGTGTTCTGTTCGCTTTGCCAAACCATGTAAGTAGACTTGGAAGCGACCAGTTCGATCGCGCGATCGGCTTCCAAGAGATATTTTAGGGTTCGCACCGCGTAAATCAGTCCCGATGCACCGGTAACTCCTACAATTAGAGGTTGGGCGGGGACTGAAACAGAATTAGTCATGGGCAATTATCCAGCAATAAGCTCACTAATTATAGCGCGATAGGTGCTAATAACAGCCACAACACTCATCAATCAATTCAATGATTGCGTGGCGATCGCTCTTAATAACAATAAAAGGCGAAACCTATAGCCACCTGCAACACCCCCGGATACTACAAGAAAGTATGCGACTGCGCTCGCCAGGATTATCATTACCCTATTCTTCGTTAACAAAAACAAAGGCTAACTGCGATCGCCAGAGCTCCAGATCCCAGCCCCATCTTACATCCTGATCGCGCGACCAACTCTGTGTCACAATAGAACTACTAACTTTACTTTATTAACATCAGGGGAGGCAGACAATGTTCTTAAGATACGAAGATATCGAAATAGTGCAATTAGACATTACCTCCCGATGTAATGCCGGTTGTCCTCAGTGTCCGCGCACGGGGAACCCTATTTTGCCAATGACAGAATTGACAATAGCAGATATTAAGAGAATCTTCCCTAAAGAATTCTGCTCTCAGTTGTCTTGCATTTACCTGTGCGGCAACTTTGGGGATGCGATGGTGAGTAATACCACTCTCCCGGCGCTAAAGTATTTTCACAAAAGGGGAGTCAATTACCTTTGGATGTACACCAATGGTAGCGGACGCAGCCCTGATTGGTGGCGACAACTGGCCAAAATTTTGAATCAACCAGACGATCGCGTTATTTTTGCCATCGATGGATTAGCGGATACCAACCACCTCTACCGTCGCAATACAAACTGGAACCGGATTATGGAATCCGTCGAGGCCTTTATTGGCGCCGGTGGCCAAGCAGAGTGGCAATATTTAGTCTTTGAACACAATCAACACCAAGTCGAAGAAGCTCGCGCTTTGGCCCGTAGACTGGGGTTTATTAAATTTCAAGCTAAAGCAACGTCTCGCTTTGCGCTGTCAGAGGTTGATGAAGTCGGAGAAAAGGAGGAGGCGATCGCAGAGGTGGACTCCCAGACGCAGGAAAAGCGCGATCGTTCTACCCCCATCACCCTAGAAAAAGCAGCTCTCAATTTTCACCGACAAGCTGAAGATTATTTAGCGGAAAAAAATTTAGAACAAGCATTTTTAGCTTGTCAAAAAGCACTTGAGATTCAGTCAAACTTTGCCGTCGCTCACAAAACATTAGGCAATCTGCTACAGCTCACAGACTGTCTGGAGGAAGCGATGAACTCCTATAAAACTGCCCTAGAAATTCAGCCAGAATTTGCCGAAGTTTATGCAAATATGGGCAGCGTTTATGCTTCTCAAAAACAATGGGAACCCGCAATTTATCACTATCAAAAAGCGCTGGAAATTCGACCAAATTTTTCAGGAGTGTATCGAAATTTAGCCAAAATTTGGACACAATTAGGTAAAATAGAAGAAGCCAATGAAGCTTTTCAGCAAGCCGTTAAACTCCAAATCGCTCAAGAAATTGCTCCGGCTAAAGCTGCTAAAGCGAACAAAGAAAGCTCCGTAGAACTCAAGCCGGCTTCCTTACCCCAGTATCAAAATCCAGAAATCCCCAACTTTCGCAAAGCCGTCCAAGAATATGGAGGATTAGAAAATTATTTTCAGGACATTGAAATTAACTGCCAGTCGCAAAAGAAAGCTGAAATTTACGTTAGTTTTGACGCTGAACTGTGGCCCTGCTGCTATACAGCTCAGACCAAATACGCTCATTACAGCGACACTTATATGACCCAGGCGATCGCTCTGTTTGAAAAATATGGGCAAGGATTTAACAACCTCCGCAGCAAATCTATCAAAGAAGTGCTAGAAAATGTTTGGTATCAAAAAGACTTAGCCAAAAGCTGGTCTTGTTCGGAGAGACTAGAAATATGCGCCTTGGTGTGCGGGAAAGCCTTCCACCCCACCTCCTCACAGATGCTCTAGATCCTTCACTGACTCGAGTCCAGAAACCTGATTTTTTTGGAAAGTATCGAATTTTAGCACCGCAATATTTGCAAAAAAGCCTGATTTTTCTTGAAGCGGACTTCAGAAACCGGGTTTCATCAAGAAACCCGGTTTCTGAACAGCAGACGTTTGTTAGAAACAGGCGAGAGTTGGAAACTGGCGACGCACCCTACCTTTACTGTTAGCTATCAACTATAGCAATCCTAAATGATTCGTGTAATTCTTGTAGGGGCAAACCCCCCGTGGTTGCCCCGCCTTGACTGGGGTAGGCACGGGGA
>NZ_JAUBOZ010000111.1:0-23954 GCF_036700475.1 Microcoleus sp. T2B6
CTACATTCACTGTGTCAAGCAGTTCAGGCACTGCGTCTACACTTCCCAGAACTGTGTCTAGTGGTATGTCTAGCACTACGTCTACACTGTCTACATTCACTGTGTCAAGTGATTCACCGTCAACGAGGTACAGTTCTAGCAGCGCTTCCCATGTAGCAGTTTTGCTAAGCTTCCCGAACTGCTTGGCATCCTCATTGGTGAAGCCACGGTCATAGGCGATCGCCTTTAATTGGTCAATGCGACGGTAGCTGACGGTAGGTTTAGTCATGGTCATACTTCGTCCTCCCCAGGAAGTGCGGACTTCTGCACGTATCCAATGCCGGACAAGTAACTACATCCAAGTCGCGATTTACCATTAGGTCCTGTATCATGCCCTGTGTAACGCAGTATTTGAAGCTTAGGGAAAACCTCGCAAAGCCTCCGGGGTAACTGGTTGATAGCTTTGACGGGGTTGCCATGCTTTTTCGGCAAGTCGTGCCAAGTTAATTTCTCTTCACCTTTTAGAATTTCAACCCTCAACACTCCCGTCTTGATGTACCAATCTCGTAACTGTTGCCAGATGTCAGATGTGAAGACCCGACCGTCTGGTTGAGATTCTAAGCCGACTTCGCGGGCAAACTCCAGTAAATGACTGGTGCTTCGCGGTGTCCACTTGGGCTGTTTTTTGTCCTTTGCTGTGGTTTTGTGGAGAGCCGTTAGCGCTGCTGCCAGCATTTTCTGCTGTTCGTTGATGACCTCGACTTGGGTCTGTGCAAGGCCTATGAGCTGGGAGACTTGATTGTCAACTTTCTGCTCTGAAGCGGAATGAGAATAGCTCCCTGTCCGGCGGATACTGGGTAACACTTCCTCAAACATCCAAACTCGGAACCGTTGAGCCGCTGGTTTGTCCGATCGGAAAATTAGCTCATAAAGACCTGGCTCTGTCACGGTGAGCATTTGTTGCTGACCTCCAAGGGTATGTATTGAATACATACCCTTCCAACTGTCAGGCATCTTCGCAACCCGACGGCTGAGGGTACTCTGGTCAATACCTAGAACAGCACCCACGTCAGCGGCTATCCACTCAGGGGTATCGGTTGAACCGATACCCTTTACCTTGATTTCTTGACCCTCAAAATCGAAAATTGATAGTTCAGTCATTGCAAAACCTCGCAAACTCAATCATTAAGAGTTGCGATCGTCCGCAAAGACAACCGTCTAAAAATGTCATAATTTATCGGCTCCAACCGTTGAACACGAACGTTTGGGGAAGTCGTGGTTTGGCTAGCATTGCAAGTGCTCGTCAACCGCGCATCAATCTTCCTTAGTTACTCACGATTGCAGACTTCCACTTCCTTGTCAAGACAGGAAGTGTAAAACTTTGTGTCGCAATGTATACAATTGTAAACTAGCACTTAGTGTAAACTGTCACACTAACTGAATATAAACTGCCACACTAACTGTCTATCAAGTTATTCCAACTGTCACAGGTAAAAATACGCATTGACTGTGAAAAAAATTCACATTTACGCCGTAAACTATATATTTTCAACGCATTAAACCCAAAAACAACTGGATTTTTAACACTCAGTAAAATCAACTGTCACTATATATATTATAGATTGACACATTAACTGTCACATATACAACTGTGCCAGTAATACCAGCGCTACAATCGCTAAAAGCTTTTATCAGCAATGGTTCCAGCACACACACAGGAAGTGCGTGTTTTTTGGCTTAAAATCAGATGCCTGTCGCGTCCCGGTGTTGATTTTGTACGCAAGAAAATCTACAAAAAAATTGCCTCTAGAATCAACATCCCAACAGCATCAAAGCGGGCGTAAATGCTCCAAAATCTTGCCATCTAAATAGACAGCATTAATCACCCTTTCCGACGTATCGCACCATTTAGCCACAACCGCACTCGGTACACCCTTGCCAACTTGTTCACTGATAAAAGTATCCCGGCAAGAGTAAGGGGTAGTAGTCTTAGAACCCTGTTCATGTTGCCTGGTTTTTTCAGTAATCGGGTCTACCAATTTATGCCATACCTGCTTACTGAAATTGTTGTAATTAATCGCCCCGCCCTTAATAGGTGATGGAAATACCAATCTATCCTTGTCAGTCAGATTTTGTGGCTTGATACCTTTCAACAACTGAACCAGTTCTTGATTGCAAGGAAATTTACGCCGTTTGTTGTTTTTACTGCCGTCAACCCTTGTCTCCTTACCGCTTGGGTGCTGTATACTCCCATTAAACACAATGTGAGAAAAGTCAGTAGCAATGTCAGACCATCTCAAACCAACAGCTTCAGAGGGACGGCATCCAGTCATCAGCCAGAACTGCACCATCGGGTAGTAAAAACAAAACTTTTGCCCCGTTTCTCCCCTCCCATTCCAAGTACCTCTATGGTTCTTAAAAGCCTCTAAAACCAGCTCTTTTTCTTGTGCTGTAAATGCGTTCGGTTCCGGGTCACTTTCCCAGTTATGTTTAGGCAGTTCCGTTGCCAGCCCTTCAAATGGGGATACAGTTAAACCCTTGACAATCTTGAACTTAATCCCCCATTTCACCGCTGCATTTAGGTGCGTCAAAATCCTTTTAGTCATGCTGTTAGTCGTATCCTCCAACAGCCAAGCGCGTACCTGCAAAGCACAGTCCTCTGATAGAGGTTGGTAGGGGCAACGGTCAACATAGCTTTGAATACCTGTTACCAAGTAGTTAAAAGTTGTGGCCTTGAGTGCTGGTTTCTTGAATTCCAAGTATTTAGCAAACAGCTTAGTCAGTGTCAGTTCTGGCTTAGGCTTGACTGTCTCAATAACAGTCAGGTGAGTCTGTGACTTGTACTTCTTGAGTGTGGGGTCAAACCGCTCAAACTTGATGTCGGATTCAATCAACTGTGCTTTAGCCTCTGCTAGTTCCCAGTTCTCAGGGGTATCTGCCAAGTTGAGGTAAAAGTGTTTGCGTTCGCCGCCATAAAGATGTCTGGGTAATTGCAACCTCAGTCTGCCACTGCGAGTCTGAACAACAACCGATCCCTTTTTTGCCCGATCGGGAGAGTCAACCATAATTTTGCCTCCAATTTCAATGCAACCAAGATACTACTTTTGGAGACAAACTGGAGACAAAATTGGAGACAAAGTATTTGTTAAACACACAACTCCTTACTACACAAAGGGTTTAGCGCTTACTCCCTAGCGCCTTCCAAGCTAACTATGCGGGTTCGATTCCCGCTGCCCGCTTGCGCCTATAAAAACCTCAAACCAACGATAAATCAACGGTTTGAGGTTTTTTATTGCCCAAAATACGGCTGAGTCAAGGGTTAAATTGAGTATCAAATGACTAGGAAATGACTACGAAATGACTATCAAATGACCTTTTTGGATACAATTTGGAGACAATGTGACTAGAATTTGACTAGAAATATCCAGCCGATAGTTAATAGCGGTAAGGTGCGCGGTCCAAGAGCACCCTACATAATTAGGTTCTGTGTAAGTCCTGTATCTGCAAGAATAAGTGGTTAACATAGAGTGCCCTGATTTGACAAGATTGCCGATCGAACTCAGCTTGAGTTATGACTGATTCGGAGTCGCATCAGTCACAAGGAGGGCCCGTGAAATATTTTTCAGTAGTAATGTATTTGCTGCGGGAACGGCAACAATTTCTTGAAGAAATTCGCCAAGGTGTCAAGCTCAAATCTAAAATTTTCGGTTTGTTGATTTCTAGTACCCTATTTTTTGGCATTTACGGAGCGATATTAGGTGCCTCTAGTACGTGGATGCAATGTCTGGTTTCAGCAATTAAGTTGCCAGCACTTTACTTGCTGACGCTGATTATCTGCTTTCCCACACTGTACTTTTTTAATGTCATGTTTGGTTCAAAACGAACTTTTGAGCAGTATTTGACATTGTTGATGACAGCGATGGCGATGATTAGCGTTTTGTTGTTTGGATTTGCACCTGTCAGTCTGTTTTTTCTCCTAAGCAGTCCCAATTACAGTTTTTTTCTGGTGTTGAATGTTGCTATTATGGCAATCACAGGATTTTTGGGAGTAAGTTTCATTTATCAAGGAATGCACTTTCTGTCTGAACAAGATGCCGAAGGCAAAGACATCAGGCTAAATATTTTGCGCTTTTGGTTGGGACTCTATGCGTTTGTTGGCACTCAGTTGGGATGGACGCTGAGACCGTTTTTTGGGTCGTCGGGAATGGCTTTTCAACTCTTCCGAAACCGAGAAAGCAATTTTTATCTGAGTCTGTGGCAATCCATTATGTCTCTGGGAGGATCGTAATTAATCCCAATTTAAGGAGATTTTAAAGAGTGATACAAGCGGATTTGGAACAGCTAAAAATTTCTGAGAAGGAGTTAGAGGATTTGAGCGGAATAGCTTTGAGCGACGGTTTTTCAGCGGATTTTTACCGATCTGCTGCACTCCGGGACGGGAAAAAGCTGTTTTCTCTTTTGTTGAATGAGTTGCTGATATTTTGCCTGACATTAGTTGTTTCGCTGCCGATTGCTTTACTGGCTAATAAACATAATGTTGGTTCATTTAGCGATGCTGAGATATTTGTCAGGGTTTTACAAATAACTTTGGGTTTGTCGCTGGCGATTACTGTGGCTTGGAATGTCTATAAATGGGTTAAGGCAAAGCCTCTGGCAACGCTGGCGGGTTTGCTGGATGAAGTTGAGAAGTATCATGAGGTGATTCAGGCTTTAGATATTATCGATCGCCTAACGGCTGCTGGCAATTTACAAGCCAATTTAATTAACCGAGGAGATGCAATTGAGGCACTAAAAATTACTAGAGAAAGTTTAGTATGTGCTTTGAAAACAGAGAAAATTCTCCGGGAAAATCAGCAATTTATCGGTCGCCGTTACGAGTTATTTGCTAATATTGAAAGTAATTTGGCTGCTTTGATGGCGGTGGATGTGAGCGATCGGGCGACTGAATACGGGCGGTTGCTGAATGAAGCTTTGGAAATTGGGATGAGCGTACACAAAGAGGTAAGAAAGTTACAAAATGGCAAGTAAATAGGGATTACATACACGCAATGTATTTATGTCTCTTCTCGGATTTTGGTAATTATTGTTGTGAAAAGGCGATCGCAACTAGGAGAAGCCTTGCGTACCTTGTCAATATCTAAAAGTGCTAAGAGTTTTGGAGCGTGTCGTGTTTTGTGATATTTACCTTTAGAGGTTTTATTAGTGGCTGATATCAGCCACTTACTCAGGTTGTATTTGGAAACTTTCTCCACGCTTTGATTTCCCAGCCTTTTGTGAAGATAATCTTCTTTAAATCCGCCATTATAAAACTTGCTTAAAGCATCAATATCAGCAATAAACCAAGCCTCCATAGTTTGTACCATTAAGTGGCAACAGGCATCATCACGCCCTTGGGTCGCCAAAATCCAAGGTTGGTCTTCTTTTCTGCTCCTTAAATGCTCCCAAGGTGTGTGAGTTTCAGAAACAGGAGATTCAGAATCAACAAGCAAAACATTAAAAGCATCTGGATAAGATTCCATACTCATTAGGAAATCTTCGCAAGCATCGCGGCGAGATCCAGACATGATTGACAGGATTTTTATGCCTTTGCTCTCTGCGAGATCGTAGAGTTCTTTGAAGAGATGAACAAAACCCGCTCGCAGCCCCGCTGTTGTCTCTTTTCCTGCCGGAATTTTACTCCTAAATCCCGGACGTTGTTGAGGTATATTTTCTGTTGTACTTTCATCTTCACTTTCATCTCCAATGCCTTCAATATAAATACGAATCTCCCTTACCATCGGTTTCCTCCGATGTGTCCCATCCGCCACAAATCTCCTAGAGTGTACTTTTCCAACCACTTTTTAAGTTGCTGAGGCTCTAGACGGCGCAAGTGACTGCCTGTGTTATTCTGTTCGCAAACTAAGACGGATTCGGGAACTTCACTCAAACCAGAAACTAAAGCATCAGAATGAGTAGTAACAATTATTTGAGTTCTTTTAGATGCCGCAATTAGCAATTCAGCAACAGTCGATAAGATATCTGGATGTAACCCTAATTCTGGTTCTTCAATACAAATCAGGGGTGGTGGACTTGGGTGGCAAAGTAAAGTCAGCAAGCACAAATAACGAAGGGTACCATCTGATAAACGGGTAGCAGGAATTGCTCTCTTGAATTTTTTATCCCTGAGAAATGTTTGTATTGTACTGCCTTCAAGTCTAGCTGTGATGTCACCTACTGCCTCGTAGAACTTTTGCAACTGCTCGATTAGTAAAGGTTTAATACCTTGGAAATCTAAATCGAGCAAAACATGAGCAAGGTTACTTGCATCTTCTTCAAGGAAGTCATTTGGTAAATCAGATGGTTGGGGCTTTCTTGGTGGCGTGTACCTGCCTAAATTCCATTCCCGATAAATACGGATATTGGAAAACTGATTGTTTAAGTAGGCTAATTCAGGGTAAAAATCTTTGTCTTGTTTTTGGGACAAAACTGATTGAGAAGGATTTATCTCGTCACGGCGAAGATGGCGTTCGCCCCTATTAGTATATGTACTTGTTCCCTCTTCTGAGACCTTTCTAATATTTAAGACTGGATTGCCATTTTGATAGCGGTAGAAAAAATATACATCTTTATAACTTGGGCCAAATTTTTCTTCATTTTCTACAGCTTCATCTACAATTTCTAGTTTTTGACCTACCATCGTGAAAGAGATTTGATAGCGTAAGGGGATAGGTTCTTCAGGGTAATCTACGGTTGCCTCGATTGTAGCTGTTGGAATATTGTTGGAATTTTTTTCATCACCTTTCCAAAGCCACTCGCCAATACCGCCTCCTTGCCGAAATGGAGTATTTATATCATTGGGTGTTGACTGTAAAATCCCCACGGCATCGATCAAGTTGGACTTGCCAGATGCGTTGGGGCCAATTAACACATTCAGGGGTTGAAGTTCTATTTCCTCTCCTTCACTTCCGTAGGATAGAAAGTTTTTTAAGCGAAGAGTTCGGATAAATCTTTTGCCTTGCATCTCATCCTCCTATTTAAAGCTTTTGATATCTTCAAGCATAGTATCACAGTTTCGTCATTTTAAGGTCAGTGATGCCCCGATTACTGACCTTAAAATAGAGTTGATAGCTAAGTCCTGGATTCGGAACACCATTCGCTTATTTCAATCCTCAAAAATATCCAACTGTTCGCCCTCCGACTCTTTTTTGCCATCTTTTTTAACACCTTTCCGCAGCCCGATCGCAATTTTGCTATGTTTCTCAATCTGCTTCATCACCTGTCTCGCCCTGTCAATCACCGACGGCGGTAAACCAGCTAATCTGCCCGCTTCAATTCCGTAAGATTTGTCAGCACCTCCCGGCTGAACTTGGTGCAAAAATACGATTTGATCCGGCAATTCTTTCACTGTCACCTGATAATTTGCGACATTATCTAAAATAGAAGCTAACTCATTCAATTCGTGATAGTGAGTCGCAAAAATTGTCCGCGCCCGAATCTCAGTTGCTAAATATTCGGCCACAGACCAAGCAATCGAAAGTCCGTCAAACGTCGCCGTTCCTCTGCCAATTTCATCTAGCAAAACCAATGATTGCGGCGTCGCGTGATTGAGAATATTTGCAGTTTCGTTCATTTCCACCATAAACGTAGACTGACCGGTTGCCAAATCATCTACTGCGCCGACACGGGTAAAAATGCGATCGCAAATTCCCAAACTCGCAGCTTTCGCCGGCACATAACTGCCCATCTGCGCCATTAACTGGATCAAACCCACCTGCCGCAAGTAGCAGCTTTTCCCGCTAGCATTCGGCCCGGTTAAAATAATTAAATCGGGGCGGTTTAGCGATTCTTCCCGACCCAAAAAAGCAGAATTAGGTACAAAAAATCCCGGCGGCAAAGACTTTTCCACCACAGGATGACAACCTTCAATAATTTTAATTTCCCGACTTTCTGTCATAGTCGGGCGGCAGTAATTCTGGTAAACTGCTACTTCTGCCAAACCGCACAAAACATCTGCCGCCGCCACAGCCCGGGAAACGTTGCGAATAATTTCGGCGTGTTCTCCTACCTCCGATCGCACTTTAGCAAAAATATCGTATTCCAATTGATTTAAATCTTCTCGCGCCGTCAGAATTCGCACTTCCCTTTCTTTTAATTCTTCAGTGCTATAACGTTCTTCATTGGTGAGAGTTTGCTTGCGGGTGTAGTCCTTGGGCACTTGATCTACTTTCGATTTGGTAATGCTGATGTAATAACCGAAAGCTTTATTGTAGCCTACTTTTAAATTAGAAATTCCCGTGCGTTTTCTCTCAGTTGCTTCTAAATTTGCAATCCATTCTTGATCTGCTGATGCAGTGTGGCGCATTTCATCTAGCATCGGATTGATTCCCGATCGAATCAAACCTCCTTCTTTTAAATGAATCGGCGGTTCGTCAACTAAATGAGCGTGAATTTTACTTGCTAATTCTTCTAAAAGTGGCGGTACATTTTGCAGCGCTTTCAAATAGGGCGAGCGCCCTTGGGCTGCGATCGAAGCTAATTCCGGCAGTTTCGAGAGAGAATCAGCTAAAGCGACCAAATCCCGCGCGCTAGCTGTTCCAGAACCGGCGCGGCCTGTCAGTCTTTCGATATCGTAAATTTGGCGAAGCAACTGCTGCAAATCTTGGCGCAGGGCGTTATTTTCTACTAATTCTTGAATCGTGTCGTGTCGGGCGCAAATGCCTTTAATGTTGAGCAAAGGTTGCAGCACCCAGCGGCGCAAAGCGCGGCCTCCCATTGCGGTGCTGGTTTTGTCGATCGCCCACAGCAGCGAACCGTGAAAAACCCCATCTCTCACTGTTTGAGTAATTTCGAGATTGCGGCGGGTTTGGTAGTCGAGTATGAGAAAATCGGTGAGAGTGTAAGTGTGCAGTCTTTGCAAAGAAACTGCTTTTTCCTTTTGAGTTTCTTCGATATATTGCAGCAAACCGCCAGCGGCGCGCACTGCGAGGGAAAGGTGGCCGCATCCCATACCTTCGAGCGATCGCACTTTGAACTTTTGCAGGATTCTCTGTTTTGCTTCGGACAAACTAAACGGAATTTGCGATCGCAAAGAATAGCAAAACGAATTCGGCAAACAATCGGGTAAATGCTCGGATTTCTCTCCGGGCCTCAACATAGTCACCAAATCCGGCGCATTAGTCGGTACCAAGACTTCCGAAGGCTGCAAGCGCAGCAATTCAAGGGTTAATTGTTCTAAACTGTCTGCTTGGGTAGTGACGAATTCTCCTGTAGAAATATCTGTATAAGCCAATCCCCAATGTTCCCCAGCGATGACGACTGCTGCTAAAAAATTATTTTGTCTGGGTTTGAGCATTCCGTCATCAGTCAAGGTTCCGGGAGTGAGAATGCGGGTAATTTCTCGCTTGACTTGGCGGCCTTCTTTCGCAGCTATCGAGGCATCTTCTACTTGGTCGCAAACTACCACAGCATAGCCTTTTTCTACTAACATTGAGGTGTAGCGGTCGAGGGCGTGGTGCGGCACTCCTGTCATCGGCACTCTGCCAATTTCTTTGCCGCTTTCTTTGCTAGTACAAACAAGTTCTAATTCCTGCGAAATAGTAACTGCATCTTGGAAAAAACACTCAAAAAAATCTCCGACTCGAAACAATAAAAGTGCGTGGGGATACTGTTCTTTCACTTCCACATACCGCTGCATCATCGGCGTCAGCTTGGTGAATTCTAGTAGGCGGTGGTCGGCATTGCGGATGTTGGGTTGATGGGGATCTGTTGGGGTAGATGCAGTGTAAGGCATAAAAGGCGATCGATAAATTTTAATCTTTAACAACTTTAGCGCAAGCTCGGCTTTTAGCTCTAACTAATATACAATATGTGACGATTAATCCTCCTTAAGCAGGGTGCGTGATTCTCAATATTGAGGAACAGTGTTGAGCTATACAAAATTCACGCACCCTACTTAATAATCGATCAACCCGCTTTTAGTTGAGAATTTTTCGGTCGCTTTTTATCTAATGTGAGCTTAATCCTCGGCTATAGTGAGATTAAGTGCGAAAGTTTTATTTATTGTGAGAGGAGAGCGATCGGAGATCGACAAAAACAATCTCATCCATCTCGCTGTTAGGATCGCGAATTAAATAATTTACACTCTTGAAAGTGGGTTGGGCGTCCCGCCCGCCCTTTCTGGACGGGCGGGACGCCCATCCCACAAGAACCATCACGCATTCTAAGTTATTTAATTCTCATTCCTTAGCTGTTATGGCAGAAGGAAGAAGGCTTTAGTTATCTAGGAGAGAAGGAAGAAGCAAGGATTTCAGCAATTAAGAACGTCCTAACCGTCGGGCGTGGTTGCTATAAATGTTGGTGGTTAACAGAACAATGTGAAATTTCCCGCACTTTAGTAGGAGGATAAACTTTACATTTTTGTTATTGAAAACAGCCGGAAGATAGATTTACAAATTATACCTCGGATAGAGAGATAATATATTTTATAGGCTTAAAATTAAAACATCCAAGCAGGTAATTTATGGGCGTAGTAAATTTAAGATTTAGAATCAAAAATCTGCTAGCTAGTAGTTGACTAGAGGAAAAAAAATAATGAAAGCTCTTTGCTGGCACGGAGCAAATGATGTGCGAGTTGATAATGTACCAGACCCAACAATTATCAACCCGCGCGATGCGATAGTTAAAATCACGTCTACAGCAATCTGCGGCTCAGATTTGCACCTCTACAACGGCTTGATCCCGACAATGCAATCGGGCGACATCATGGGCCACGAATTCATGGGGGAAGTAGTCGAACTCGGCAGCGAAGTCAAGAACTTAAAAAAGGGCGATCGCATTGTCATTCCTTTTACTATTTCTTGCGGCAGTTGCTTCTTTTGCAACCGCGATTTGTGGTCGCTGTGCGACAACTCCAACCCCAATGCAGGATTGGCTGAAAAAATCTACGGCCATTCGCCGGCTGGACTGTTTGGCTTCTCCCATTTAACGGGCGGCTATGCAGGAGGTCAAGCAGAATACGCGCGGGTTCCGTTTGCAGATGTCGGCCCTTTAAAAATTCCCGACGGACTTTCGGACGAACAAGTATTGTTCCTCACCGATATCTTTCCTACGGGTTACATGGCGGCCGAAAACTGTGACATTCAGCCGGGGGATACGGTAGCCGTTTGGGGATGCGGCCCAGTCGGACAATTTGCGATCAGAAGCGCGTTTATGCTGGGGGCCGATCGAGTAATTGCGATCGACCGCGTACCGGAACGCTTGCAAATGGCGGCTGCGGCCAAAGCTGAAATCATCAACTACGAAGAAATGGACGCCGGCGAAGCCGTCACCGAAATGACGGGGGGACGCGGGCCCGACTCTTGCATCGACGCGGTGGGAATGGAAGCCCACGGCACCGGTCTCGACGCTTTGTACGACAAAGCTAAGCAAGCCGTGCGGTTGGAGAGCGATCGACCCACTGCCCTGCGACAAGTGATAGTAGCTTGCCGCAAAGGCGGCACAGTCTCAATTCCCGGCGTTTACGGCGGCTTTGTTGACAAAGTGCCCCTAGGTGCAGCTTTCAACAAAGGCTTGACCCTGAAAATGGGACAAACGCACGTTCACCGCTATTTGCGGCCGTTGCTCGATCGCGTTCAAAAAGGCGAAATTGACCCGTCATTCGTAATTACGCACCGAATGAAATTGGATGAAGCGCCCCACGCCTACGAGATTTTCCTCAACAAAAAAGACAACTGCATCAAAGTTGTCCTCAAACCCTAACTCGCATTCAATTGACAAGGAGAAACTATGCTTTTACAAGAAAAAGAATCAGGCGACTTGATTGAAATCCTCGATGTAGATGCTTTAATCAGCCCTACAAAAAATGAAGTGCCGGGAAAAAATCAAGCTGGTCAAGAAGAGCAAGAGACAGCAACTTTTCCAAAAAGTAATTTAGTCTTTCCTTCCGGTGAAACTTTGCCGCGCTGTTGGACTGAGGAAAATTATCAAACTCATTAATTCTTCTGATTCTCCCCATCCCCTTTAACAAGGGGGCGAGGGCAGGGCAGGGCTGTTTCATTCTCAGAAAAACCAGGGTTTTGTAGGGGCGGTGCGACCCCTACTCCCCGTGCCCGCCCGGCCGATAGACGAGCGGGTAGGGGTTTCAGATATCGGGGCAACCGGGCGTGGGATTGCCCCTACAAGAGAATGAAACAGCCCTGGGGGGGAGGGGAAGCTAGGGGTAGGAACAGGGTACATAGGTGTCAATTTAACCCGAAAAATCGCTCTGAGACTGAAGTCCCTGTCTAAAGGTTCGTAGTGGGGACTTCCGTATCCGATTGACTAATTAAATAATTGTGGACTAAAGTTTTTACTACCAAATAGTTTTTTGGAATAAGTCTAATAACTAACAACAAATAAGTTATGCAATTGCAAGCAGTAATTCTCGATATTGACGGTACTCTGACGCTCAGCAATGACGCCCACGCTCAAGCTTGGGTAGAGTCATTTGCGACTTACGGCTACGAGGTGCCGTTCGAGAAAGTTCGCCCGCTAATTGGCATGGGAGGCGACAAAGTTATACCCAAAATGGTATCAGGACTTTCCGACGAAACAGGCGACGGGAAAAAGATTGCACAGCGGCGCAAAGAACTGATTATTAACCGCTTTTCTCCCGATCTTTCTCCAACCCCCGGTTCGCGGGATTTGCTGTTAAAAATGCAGCAAGAAGGATTGCGGCTAATTATTGCTACTTCAGCTACCACCGAAGAACTTTCCGGTTTGCTGAAAGCTGCACAAGTTGACGATTTATTGGATCAAGCGCAAGCGGCGACATCGAGTGATGCAGAAGCTTCTAAACCGGAACCGGATATTGTGGAAGCTGCTTTGAGCAAATTGCAGATGGAAGCGAGTCAGACGGTAATGTTAGCTGATACTCCTTACGATATCGAAGCTGCGGGCAAGTGCGGGGTGCCAGTAATTGCTTTTCGGTGCGGAGGTTTCGATGATGCTTCGCTGGCAAATGCTGCGGCAATTTACGATCACCCTGCTGATTTGTTGGCGCATTATGACGATTCTATTTTAGGGAAAAAAAATTAGTAGCGCGTTGAAGTAAGATGGCTAACTGGGGGGAATCGCCCCTAAAGTAACCTAATCGGTTACGATCCGATCGACTTGATGCGCTTCTGTGATGTCTGGAATATCCAGCCGCGCAGCTAATTTGCGAATGACTGCTTCCGGTACTGTTGCTGTGCGCGATCGATTCCGGTGCAATACTTCCTCAAAAGGAACTTCCAAGTAAACAATGCGAATTCGCGCTTGATAAGCAGCAAAAAAATCAATTAATTGCTGCCGCATTTGTTTAGTTGTATTCGTGGCGTTCCACACAAAAGAACGCCCCTCGTTCATGTATTCGCGCGCTCTTTTTTTGGCGGCTGTCACCACATTTCCAGGGGTTTCGTCGGGAGGGACATTCATCTCTTTTCGCAGTGCATCCAGCGAGATTACTGGCAAATCTGGAAGATTTTCCCGAATCCAATAATCTTTACCACTTGCGGGCAATCCCGACATCAAAATTACTTCGCATTTAGTGTCGTCAAATGCTTCGTAATCCGGGTTGCCGTTCTCTTTGCGGAAGTAGATAAATCTGCTGTGTGCAGAGGGGAATTGTCGGGGAGAATCCAAACAATTATTTTCTTGACAAAACTCCCGAAATAGTTCTATTTTATCAAGCAATTCTTGTCTGTCGCTACACTGTCGGCCGCGCACGTCTGCTTCGGCTAAAAGTGCGAGGAAATCGCAGCGGACAACTTGACTGACTTTAATTACAGACTGCTGGGGGTTGGGTTTGTCGATCAGCCAGATGGGTAAACTGCCGAATTGGACGATCGCCACAACTGTTTCGCGAATCTCAAACTGCACGGGCGGGTCGAATTGAGATAAAATTTGTCTGACCATTCTCGCACCTTGGCGGGCGTGACCTTTTGAACTAATTCTGCCGTCGGCTTCTATTGTTGTAAAGGCGGGTTTGGCGACATCGTGCAGCAAAGCGGCGGCAAAAAGTATCGATCGTTCTTTTTCGGGAAGTTGCCGCCAATTCGGGGAAGATATTAATGCTTCGCAGACCATTCTGGTATGAATTAAAACGTCTCCTTCGGCGTGATAAATCGGGTCTTGCTGACAGCCTTTTAAGTTTTGAATCCAATCGAAATGATTTTGAATGCTGTCCCAATCCAGAAACCAATCGGGCGGTTGGGGGCAAAAGGGAAAAGTCCAAGGCGGCGCTAACAGTGTATTCATAACTTTACTTGTTGGATCTGACTGAACAACTCATCAGTCCTATGGAAGAGGACTTTAGCTTTGAGTCAGGGGTTTAAACCCCTGCCGGACTTCGGGAAAGAGCGTGGAAATTTGACACCAATGGTCGGCATTTCTTACTTTACTCACATCTTGCACCATTCTCAATTACTTGTTTAGGAACAGGCAAGATGCCTGTTCCACAATAAAACTCATTCTTTGTGGAACGGGCATCTTGCCCGTTCTTCACAATGGTGCAAGATATCTGTTTACAAACTAAAATTAAATAAATCGGCGCCGGGACGCAGAATATTGGGTACAATTGGGCGATTTAGCCAATGTCCTTCGGCATTTTTAATAGCAGTCAAAAAGCTGGCACGCACGTATTTGTAACGCGCCTTTACTATGCCATCTTCCTCTACTTTAATATACAAACCTTCCATAATATCGCTCTTGTCAGTCTCTTTCAAACACCGCTCCTCATCTAATCCCAATTCCCGACTGGACAAACGCAACCGATCCAAATGTCCCGGTTGAATAAAATTAGATTTTCCCATAAACTGCATCATGTGCTTGGGCGATTTCAGCACTCCAGAAAACAGCACGGGAACTGACACTAACGGCAGTCCGCTTAACAATTTCTGGCGGGATTCTGTACTCAGAAATTGACTGGTTTCTAAGTCCAGCACATCGTATTCCATAAAATAGTGCGGCAAAAAATCATAAAAAACAGTGTGTTTGGCATAAAGCCATTCGCCGTAAAGAATGTAGCGATTTCCCAGCACTTCTCCCAGGGCTGGGCTGAGACTGAAAGCCCACTGTTTGAATAAGTTAAAATGTTTTTCCCTCGGCCCACCGGTGAGATAGTGGCCGCGACTTTGCAGCAGCATTTGTCCGTCGGGTGCGAAGCTGATGCCTGTATTAGCGCCGTCTACCTTTTCTTCAATCACTGTCGGGCGATCGATCACAGCGCTAAATGGCACGCTGTCGAGGTCTTCATCACCCGGTTGGAAACGCGAACCTTCGATGTGATAAGTTCGAGGATATTTAACAATTTTGACCATCAGCCAATCCCTTTGAGATTTGAGACTTTAGAGGCGACCCAATCTATTTAACCATTATAATGGAATTATCACAAAGGAGCGTGTAAGTTGAAAACTCAAAATTTCCAAAGCATATCATCAGCAATCGCTGGGATTCTATTAGTAGGCGCGCTACTCCTCGGATTAAACTCTTTCGTCGTTATCAATCCCGGTGAAGCAGGGGTGGTTAGCGTTTTAGGAAAAGCCACAGATGGAGCATTGTTAGAGGGGTTTCATCTCAGACCCCCGTTGATATCCAAGGTAGATGTGTACGATGTAACAGTGCAAAAATTTGAAGTTCCCGCCCAGAGTGCTACTAAAGACCTTCAGGATTTAAATGCTAGTTTTGCGATCAATTTTCGCCTCGATGCTGAGAAAATAGTGGAGATCAGAAGGACTCAAGGAACTTTGGAGAATATAGTCTCAAAAATTATTGCTCCTCAGACGCAAGAAGCATTTAAAACAGCGGCTGCACTGAGAACCGCCGAACAATCTATTACTCAAAGAAGTGAACTGAAGCGAGACTTTGATACTGCGCTGAAGGAAAGGCTATCCAAGTATGATGTAATCGTGCTCGATACGAGCGTTGTTAACATTCGATTCTCCACAGATTTTGCGAAAGCGGTTGAGGAGAAACAGGTTGCTGAACAGCGGGCGCAAAGGGCTGTTTATGTGGCTCAGGAAGCAGAACAACAGGCTCAAGCTGACATTAACCGCGCTCAAGGTAGGGCTGAAGCTCAAAGACTTTTGGCTGAAACTTTGAAGGCTCAAGGCGGGGATTTAGTGCTGCAAAAAGAGGCGATCGAAGCTTGGAGAAGCGGCGGCGCTCAGATGCCAAAAGTGCTAGTTATGGGCCCAGGTTCGAGTCGGGTTCCTTTCATTTTTAATATGAGCGATATTCAGGAAGAACCCGATCGCCCGCAAGTGACCAACAATTAAAATATGACTGAGGGTAACAAGCCCGGTGTCTGGGAAAATATTGGCTTTGCTAACCAGAAATCTCGCAATAAACCGGGTTTCCTCAGAAAGCACACATAAGTCTTATGAGAGTTACCGGAATATGCTACACTTCTGAAAGCCACAATATAACGACAGTTTGAAACCTGTCGTTATAAAAGCGAAGTCCGCAATTAACACGTAGGCAACACACTCATTTTAGGAAGCAAGGAAAAATCATGACCCGCGCTATAATGGAAACCGACAAAGGCACAATCAATTTGGAATTGTTCGATGCGGATGCGCCTAACACAGTGAAGAATTTTGTTGACTTGGCCGAAAAAGGTTTTTACGATGGATTGGCTTTTCACCGAGTCATTCCTAACTTTATGATTCAAGGTGGCTGTCCAAAAGGCAATGGAACGGGCGGCCCCGGCTACAAAATCAAGTGCGAAATCAACTCGAACAAACATTTGGCAGGAACTTTATCGATGGCTCACGCAGGTAAAGATACGGGTGGTAGCCAATTCTTTATTTGCCATTCTCCCCAGTCTCATCTAGATGGAGTTCACACAACTTTTGGCAAAACTGAGGATATGTCTGTCGTCAATGCTATCCGCCAAGGTGACAAGATTATTTCGCTCAAAATTGAGCATTAATTTTCTCTAATTAGTTGCGTTTGCAATAAGGAATTTAGTCCTTATTGCAAACAAAACGTGTGAAAGTTAAGAGTTTTAATATCTACAATTTATGACCAATAATTTCTTAATGGTACCAGCCCCCGGATTTATCCGTGGAATCAATCCCAAATCCAAAATCCTTGCATCCTCAAGCCCCCGGATTTATCCGTGGTGTCAATTCTTCAATCTAAAATCTAAAATCTAAAATCTAAAATCTAAAATCGAATGACTCTTATCAATGATTCTGCTGTGGTGGCTGAGTTAACTGAACTATATTTAAAATACGAAAAAGCTCTTTGTACGAATGATATTGAAACTCTCGATAATTTGTTCTGGGATGCGCCGGAAGTCGTGCGGTTTGGGGTGACGGAGAACCTGTACGGGAGCGATGAGGTGAGGGCTTTTCGCAAAGGACGATCGCCTGTAAATGTCGATCGAGAAATGTTCAACCTCAAAGTCGTGACATTCGATGCAGACACGGCGGCTGTGACGCTGGAATTTCGCCGTGTAATGGATGGAGTAGTGCGGCTGGGGCGGCAGAGTCAGATGTGGCGCAAGTTTCCTCAAGGGTGGAAGATTGTTTCCGCTCACGTTTCTTTGTTGCCGGTGTAAATGTTAAAGGTAAGGAAACAATAATTGTCTAAAGCAGGCGGAATTTATAACTAAGGATCGCGAATTAAATAACTTACAATTTTAATTGTTATTGTGGGATGGGCGGGACCCCCATCCCACAAACTTGTGGAAATTATTTAATTCTCATTCCTAATAAGACTTACGCACGCACGGGTGGTTAGAAACCGGGTTTTTTTGCGAAAATATTTTGTTGCAGCCCGCATATCCCGTAAAAAACCCGGTTTCTTTAATCGGAGTACGTGGGTAAGTTCTGACTGAATCATTCATCTTATAGAGAAACGTCTAATAGTTCAAGTTCCAGACTTTCTTCCTCATCTTGATAATTAAATTCCAAAGACATCAGCTTCTCTTCACTCTCATCCGGGGTAATTTGCAACCTCCGCAATCCTATTTGTAGATACTTTTCTTGTAATTCTATGCCGATGGACTTTCTGTTAAACTGCTTGGCAACAAATGATGTTGTAAAAGTTCCCGAAAATATATCTAGTACAACGTCGCCCTCATTACTACTGGCTTTGATAATTCTTTCTAACAACGATGTTGGTTTCTGGGTAGGATGTTCCTCATACTCAGGCATACGATATCTAACTCGCGGAAACTCCCAGACATTACCGGGAACTTTTTTAGAATTATATACTGATGGTGTAGCCTTGCGGTAGTCAATTAGTTTCCTAACAGCTCCGGTTTTCGCCTCTACCAGAATATCTGAGGAATTAAATGTATAATTTCGTTTGTCCTTGACGCAATATAAAATTGGTTCGTAAAGAGAGCCGTAAAATTTTTTTGCTTGTACGCCCGAACTGTCATAATACCACACTATTCGAGAAAGGATTGTTAAGCGATCGCGCAAATATAAATCAAAGTAGGGCATACTTTGAGTTGACGCCATTAGATACAAACTGCCGTTATGCTTGAGCTTATTAATACATAAGTTCAACCAAGTATAACTCCATTCTAAATAATCGCTTTCAAATTCCCACTTGTCTTTAAAACCATTGAAATTTTTGCCAATATTATAGGGAGGATCTGCAAAAATTAAATCTATTGAGTTGTCTTCGATTTCACTCCCAAGCACTTCTAACACATCTCCTAAGATGAGTTTGTGGTCGTCAATTTCAAAGATTTTCATTTAGCCTAGCCTCTTCCAATAAATATTGGCTCTTGTCAAGTGTACTCAGATATATTCTATAAATATTTAATACAGTTCATATTTGAGCAAAGTACACGGAATCGAGCCATTAAAAACCGGAATTCGCCGCGATGTCCTGAGTCCCACCTTTTTACCCAACTCCTTATTTCCAGTCAAAATAAACGCATTCCAACCTTTAAAACGATTCTTGAAAATATCCCCTAACATCTTGTACAAATCTCCCAATTCGCTAGCATCTCCCAGGCGCTCTCCGTAGGGAGGATTGCAAATCAAAACGCCTCTGTCTGCGGGTGCTTCCAACTGAGATAACTCGGTTTGAGCAAACTGAATCTTACCGGAAATACCAGCTTGCTGCGCGTTCGTGCGAGCTTGAGTTAACATATCAGAATCGCGATCGCACCCGGCAACCACCTCTTTAAGTTCCGGTAATTCGCTGTTTTCCGCTTCCGCCCACAAGTTATCCCACAAAGGTTCGTCAAAATCCCGCCAACTCATAAATCCAAACTTTTCTCGAAACAATCCCGGTGCAATATTCAATCCCTTTAACGTCGCTTCCAAAGGCAAAGTCCCAGAACCGCACATCGGGTCTAAAAACGGCAAATCTGGCGTCCATTCTGCCATCTCCAACAAAGCCGCAGCTAGGGTTTCTTTGAGGGGAGCAAGCCCCATCGCCGGTCGATATCCCCGGCGGTGCAAACTGCCGCCCGAACTGTCTAAACTTAAAATAGCTCTATCTTGATGAATGTGAAGGTTAATTAGCAAATCGGGATGCTCTACATCAACATTAGAACGCTTGTTAAATTGCAGGCGCTGTTGGTCGGCGATCGCATTTTTGACCTGCAAAGCTGTAAAGTGAGTGTGGTTCAACTTTTCGTTGCCGCCGGTGCAGTTTACTGCTAAAGTATTGTCGGGATATAAGTATTCGTCCCAAGGGATTTTCTGCACTTCGCGGTAGAGCATATCCGAGTTGTAACACCGGAATTCGGCGATCGGCATTAGCACTCGAAAAATAGTTCTCGACCACAGATTGACGCGGTACAATAAAGCGCGATCGCCCGCAAAGTAAACCCCTGTAAAATCTGGCTTGACATCCTGGGCCCCTAAACGTTCTAATTCTTGGGCGGCAATAGTTTCTAAACCGCGCGCAACTGTAGCAAAATATTGATTCATTGATAATTGGGAATTGGGCATTGGGCATTGGGCATTGTTACTAACAACAGACACCAGACTGATGACTATAATAGCTGGTTTTAATCCTAACTCTCACAATAAATACTCTACCTTTACGATAAATCACTCGCATTAATCTGGGTGGGGGCGGGTTTGAGAGATTGTTCTTTGTTGGCTGTGATTGTTTGTGAAACCCGGCCCTACAGATTGTTAGAAATGTGCGAGTCACAAACTGTCAGTGGGGGCGGGTTTGAGAGATTGTTCTTTGTTGGCTGTAATTGTTTGTGAAACCCGGCCCTACAGATTGTTAGAAATGTGCGAGTCACAAACTGTCAGTGGGGGCGGGTTTGAGAGATTGTTGTTTGTTGGCTGTGATTGTTTGTGAAACCCGGCCCTACAGATTGTTAGAAATGTGCGAGTCACAAACTGTCAGTGGGGGCGGGTTTGAGAGATTGTTCTTTGTTGGCTGTGATTGTTTGTGAAACCCGCCCCTACAGATTGTTAAAAATGTGTGAGTCACAAACTGTCAGTAATACTCGTGAAATTAAAAGCTTTCACGCGCACTCCGGGCACGACACTACCGCCGTAACGCTTCACCGCACTAACTGCATCCACATCGCGCAACATATCAGGTAAAACTTGATTGAAACGCAGGTTTTTAATCGGGTAAGCAATTTTGCCATCCTCAATCCAAAAAGTACCGTCGCGAGTCATTCCCGTTACTTCCAATGTTTTCGGATTCACGTAGCGCACGTACCAAGCTCGACTGACAAAAATTCCTCGCTCGGTTTGAGCAACTAAATCTGCTAAACTTTGGTCGGAACCTGTCATTACGATCGGGTAATAAGCACCTTTTGCCTCTTTGCCTTTTTGTGCTGCCCAGTAGCGGGAATAAGACAAACTTTTAGGCACGCCATCTTTGATGATTTCCAAATAGTTATTGCTCAATCCGTCGCCGAAAAAAGTATTCGATCGCAACAAAGGATGAGCCGGATCGCGCTGCACTTGCACTAACGGGCTGAAAAGTTGTTCCCCCGCGCGGTTTCCCGCTGGTTTTCCCTCTGCATCCGCGATCGACATAAACGATCGCCCCTCATCCGCCGCCCTCGCATCCAAACTCCAAATTACCCACGGTAGCAAGCCCGCAAAAGCAGCACCGTCAAAGATTACCGGATAAACGCCGGGAGTGATGGGGCGCGGGTTGCGAGATGCGATCGCCCGATCGAGCACTTGTTCTGCTAATTGGGCGATCGGCAATTCGTTGATACTCCAAGCAGTGCTCTTCGCCCAACTAGAACCGTCTTCAACGCGAGCAGTAAAGCTGAAATCCGCATCTGTAGACTGGTTGCAGGCGCGGAGTCCGGTTGACGAGGCGATCGCGTACAGCGACGCCTCAGTGCTCAAAGTACCCGAACCATGAGCGCCCCCCTGGGAGGATCTGGCGCACGCTTGCTGCACCATTTCGGCCCGCGCTAGAGGCGATACAGTTGCCGTTGCTGCGTCAAAGGCGGGCGATCGCAAATCGTAGGTTTGAGGCGGCAGCAGCGGCATCCATTCGGGGTCTGCCGGCGCAATTCTGGCTAATTCTTCCGATCGCTTGACTGCGGAGGCGATCGCATCTTCATCAAATTCTGTAACAGCAGCAGAGGCGCTTTTGTTACCGAAATAGCTAGTAATGCTCAGGCTAAATACAGTTTTGCTGATATTTTGGCTGATTTGATTTTCCGAGAAGCGGGAAAGAGATTCCTCCCCAGTAGAGAGACTGACAAATACTTCCTCTGCTTTGGATAGTTTGACTGCTTTTTCTACTAAAGATAAGGCTTGGTCTTCACTTAAACTTGCGGGCGATGTTGTTAGGAGCATAAGCTAAAGTCCCGGAATATTTGTTGTATTTGAAAATAGGTTTAGCCGCAATACTACGGTTAACTCGCCTGTACTAAAGAGCGTACTGCTAACACTTCATCTGCTCGCAGAGGTTCCACATCAGAAGGAGAAACAGCCACAACTAAAATCGATTCTCCTAAAGCATTAAATATTTCTAGAACGCAGCCATCATCTTCGCCTTCCCTTGGAGGAGGTACGCGATCGACTAGCATGGCTACATCACCTTTTTTTAGCTGATATAGCGGCATATCCCGACACAATGCTACACGCTGGTAAAGTTCAAGTTTCACGTCGAGACTCCTTTTTGGGTTTGAGAGTAAGCTGTCGGGCATCTAAGTTGTCAGTCCGGGACGCAATTGTCATAATTAGTAAGGTGCGTCGCTGCGATATTTTAGATTTTTTTGAGGATTTTTGATGGCGACGCACCCTACAGCTCCTTTATAATTATCACTTTAAAAACCTACAATCTAATTAAGAATTTCCCCCAATTTGAATATCCCTCACTCGCACCGGCACACAAGCGTGAGTCATCTGAGCAACCTGCATCGGCTCGCCTTTTCCGCATATATGAGTACCGCACTGAACCAACTCCGAAGCCGGCCCTATCGCATCTATTTGATTCCAGAAATCAGTAGTCATCGCCTGATAAGTTACATCCTTCAACATACCGACAACCTTACCTTTTTCCACCTTCCAAAAAGCATCGCCGCCGAATTGAAAATTGCGCCGCTGCTGGTCAATCGAATAACTACCCATACCGTCGATTAAAATCCCGTCTTCCGTATCAGCAATCATCTGGGCCAAAGTAGCAGTATGGCTGCCGCCATCCGGGCCCGGCTCCAATCCCAAATTGGGAATTCTCACCATCGGCACGCTAGACCAACTGTCAGCGTAAGCAGAACCGTTGCTGCTGGCACGTCCGAGGCGATAAGCCGTCTCTCTGTCAGTGAGATAATCAACTAAAATTCCATCCTTGACAACGTACCACTCTTGTGATTTTACGCCCTCATCATCGTAACCCATTGTACCGCGGCCACCTGGTTGAGTGCGATCGCACTTAAAATTCACCCAAGGTGCAGCGTATTGCAGTTTATTTAACTTATCAGTAGTAGCAAAGCTCGTGCCAGCAAAATTAGATTCGTAGCCGTAAACCCGGTCTAATTCAGTTGGATGACCGACAGATTCGTGGATTGTCAAAAACAAATTTGTCGGCTTAAGAATCAGGGATTTGCAAATACCAGCCGGGACTGTGGGAGCGCTGACTTTCTCAATAGCTTCGGCGGCAACTCTTTCGACTTGACTCAACAAATCATCTGGATTAATATGTTCGTAACCGATATTCAGCGGCGGGCGTTCGTAACTGCGACTTTGGGCATCGCCGCCCGCAATTGCCGTACAGTCAAAACCCGGATAGCTGCGGTAGATTGTTTGTTCGATTAGCGAGCCTTCTGTGGAAGCAAAAACCTTGTCTTCGCGGCTGGACTGCAAAAAAGAAGAAGCTTTTTTGATGCCTTGTGCGCCGTGTGCTAGTAGCTTCTCGTTGATAGTTAGCAGCAGTTCGGCTTTGTCAGCAACGGGTACAGAAAAAGGATCAATGGTGATGGGAGTAATGTAGGTATCGACATATTTTTCGACAGGCACTAACCGCACCGGTTCCTTCTGAGTTAGGCGGCTGCCTTTAGCAATTTCTACAGCCAAAGCGACTATTCTTGCAACCTCTGCGGGTGTTTTGCTGTGACTGGCGGCAAACCCCCAAGCGCCGTCTAGAAGCACCCGCACGCCAAAACCGGAACTTACATTATCTGACAGTTGACTTAAAGATCGATCGCGCGCGTAAAGATTCTGCCTTCGGTAACTGCAAAAACGTACATCACCGTACTCGCAACCTGTTTTCCGAATCAAATCTACAGCCAAATTTGCTAACTCGTTAGCAGAGATTTTTGCAGTTAATTGCACCATAGTTATTCGTCATTCGTCGTTAGTTGTTAATTATTATAGCGCTTTTCAATTTTTTGAACCCTTTTCAATAAGCTTTCTCTGGGCGGGCAGGATGCCCAACCCCTACTCCCCACAAGAAATTTACTGTTTGTGGAACAGGCATCTTGCCTGTTAATGTGGAACAGGCATCTTGCCTGTTAATGTGGAACAGGCATCTTGCCTGTTAATGTGGAACAGGCATCTTGCCTGTTA
>NZ_JAUBOZ010000004.1:0-169007 GCF_036700475.1 Microcoleus sp. T2B6
CAACTGTCAACTGTCAACTGTCAACTGTCAACTGTCAACTGTCAACTGTCAACTGTCAACTGTCAACTGTCAACTGTTAAATTCCGCTTCCCAAATCAGGACTAATTTTCGCGCCGCCGCAGTTCCCTCCGCAGGAAAACTTGCCAAAAAGTCTTTATCAGCCGCCACGTCGTAAGGCCCTTCCTTAAACTCCAAAATCACAGTATCCTGTGTCAAAGCTACTAACGTGTGAATAGTGCCCTCTGGCAGTTCGACAGCGCGAGTCGGGCCGGCCGCGCTGACTCGCAACGATCGCAGGATTTGACCGTTTTCGTTCAAAATAACAATACCGACTTCTCCTTGAATCACCACAAAAAACTCAAAACCGTTAACAGCAGGCGGGCGCAGGTGTTGGTGAGGCCGGACGTAAGTGCCTGGTTGCAGCACGTTGACAAACCGCTGCACCTTTTCAGACAAATCATGGAAATTGTAATTTTGTCGCTGGCGGGGACTGCGGCGGGAGGAAGCGGCAACTTCGTCTAGCAATTCTTGCGTCAGCAATTTGATCGGAGGGGACTGCACAACAGATATCCTGTATTTAAGAGTTTGTGAACAAATGGGCTAGTCTGGGATCATCGTTATCAGCATCTCTTGACACATGGAAATCGCAACTCAGGTGCTTATCACTAAGGCAATGCGTTTGTCAAGTATCTTTAGAAAAAGTATTAGCCCGATCGCCCTTTCGACTATTCTAGTCTGCGCCAATACTGTTTTTGCATCTGAACCGACGGCGGCACTGTTGGTTCAGCAGGAATTCTCACAGCAGCAACTTAAAGAAGAAATTCACGATCGAGTTCAAGAAGAAGTTGACATTGCGTTCGGGCGCACGGCGGTACTGCTTAACGGGCTGATAATTGCCCTAACTTTATTTCCGACAGCAGCCGGAGTCGGGGTTTGGTTTCTGTTGAGCAAATTGTCCAAGCAGACAACAATTGCTCGCCAAGAAATTGAAAGTCTCCATTACGATACAATCTCTCAATTAAAACTATTAATTTCGGACGCTGAAACTATCTTAGGCGAAATTCAAAACCCAAGTCACTCGACCGAGGCAGAAACAGACCTTTTATTCCCCGATGCCCAAATTCAAGAATTTGCTCCGGTTAACTACGGCAATTACCAACAGCTATTGACGGCCGCCGACTATGCTAAACAGGGAGATGCTTGTTTCTTTGAAAACCGTTATCAAGATGCGATCGCGGCTTACGATCGGGCCCTGCAAATTCAGCCGGATTTAGCCGATACTTGGAATAACCGAGGAGTAGTGCTCACGAGAATGCAGCGGTATCCAGAGGCGATCGCCTCTTACGAACAAGCTACTACAATTCGCCCCAATTATCCCGATGCTTGGAACAATCGAGGCGTGGTATTGTTGGAGTTGCAGAAGTACCAGGAGGCGATCGGCTGTTACGAACAAGCAATTCAAGCCAAACCCGATTATGCCGATGCTTGGAACAACCGAGGCGTTGCTTTTTCCAAAATGCAGGAGTACGAACAAGCAGTAATTTCTTACAATCAAGCCCTACAAATTAAAAATGATTATACTGACGCTTGGAACAATCGAGGCGTTGCACTCTCCAAATTGCAAAAATACGAAGCGGCGATCGCTTCCTACGACAACGCTGCTAAAATCCGGCCTGACTTTTACAGGATTTGGTACAATAAAGCCCGATGTTATGCGCTACAAGGTAAAATTGAATTAGCCATTGAAAATTTAAAGCGCGCCCTCAATCTCAATCCGAATGTGTGTAAAGAGTTGGCAAAAAGTGAAGCTGATTTGGAGAAGATTCGCGAACACGACGCATTCAAGCAGTTGATAAGTTAATACATTGAGCCTAGGGCTGTAATTAAGAAACCGGGTTTCTATATAAAAATATTTTTTGGGAGGCCAAAGTTGTCTGAGAAACCCGGTTTCTGGTTCTAGTAGTTGAGCTTTAGCCCATTCTAGTAGGACTAATTCCATTTTTCTATAGTTGGCTTATATAGCCAATGATTAATTTTTTCTTCATTGACAAAACCTTTTAAGGATGGATCTGGCCAAATATGTATTTTTTCTAAACATTCTAGTTCTGTTGCTGCTGTTTCAATAAATCCCCATTGTCTCATAAAAGTTTCAGCCCAAGATTTTTTAGTCATAATTGACTTGGCAAAATCTAAACCTGCTGCTAACATTCTTTGACCATTTGATCCTCTGGCATTAATGGGTTCCCAAAATATTAATTCTGGATTAATTTGCATAAATTTATCTAAATTAAATCTAAAGTCATCTAAAGTCATCATAGGTGGAGTGGGAGCCATTGCTACATATAAACGACAATTAGCCTGATATGCCTTTTGTAACGCTTTATATCTATCGGAAGATAAAGGTGCTTGTGGTTCAATTTTTTTGAGTAATTCATCATTTATACAAGGAATACTCATACCTAATGTAATATTAGGATTAACGAGAATATCTAAATCTTTTTGCCACAATAAACCCCGAGTTAAAATTCTAATTTTTTTATTGTGTTTAAGTAAAATTTTTATTGTTTGACGAGTAATTTCTGCTATTTGTTTATTTTGATAAGGATCGGTTCCGGAACAAAGTAAAACAACTCCTTTACCTGAAGGTGTATTTTCCCATTTTCTTTTTCGGGTCAAAACATTTTCTAATTTTTCGGGAATTTCCTCTCTAATAAAAAGATATTTTCCCCAATCTAATTGAGGATTATCTACTCCTTTTTGATGTAATCTTTTTTGTTGTGTTCTAATACTTGGAGTCGAAGGAACATAACAAAATGTACATCCATGTAGACAGCCCGATGCTATGTTAACAACATAGTCACATAGACTTTTTTTATTTAAAGCACTTTTTTGGAGTGGATTGACTATTGTTTCTGTTCCAGTAATCATAATTAGTTACCTTTGGATAAAAGGTCTTAGAGCAAATAATGTTTGTTGATGTGATCTTCTGATTATATCAGAATTTTCTAATTTTGTCTTCTCTGTAATTTTGATTCTTTTACCCTTCCTAACAATTTCTATTTCTTTTGCATCTTGTAAAAGTTGAAGATATTTGCAATAATGTTTTCTGGTAGCAGGATTAAGTTCCATTGTTTGTGCACAAAGAGTTTTAAACAAAATACCATCAGGATTGTTATTTATTAAATAATCAATATCTTTGCTAAGTTTATTAATACAAGCTGTTTCACTATCTTGGTTAATATCTAACTTTATATCAAGCTGATGTTCTTCATAATAAGCTGCTGTTTTAAACCCATAACCATAAATATCATAATGATATTGATAATCTAAATTATTGAAATTCCAACTTCCATCTTTCATTACTTCTAATGCTCTAAGATGGCTACAAATATGAATTAAATAATATAGAACTCTCTCCTCATTTCTAGGCATCATAGCAAATGTAATGATTTTTTTTGCATTACCTTTATCTCGAAACAATCTGATCAATTCATTTCTAAATCCTGCTTGCTCTCCAAATGTATCTAAAGTTTGAAAATGATTAATATCAAAATAACCATCTGTTTCCAGTATTTGTTCAAAAGTTGTTCTCCCTGTCCACTTTGGGTCATAAATAAATCTTTTAATAAAATTAATCATGAATGTATAAATAATTTCTGACTTATTAAGACGATTTATTGTTCTAAAACTTTCCATAGATACATCAGACCATCCATAAGGATCGAGAAAAAATAAAGAATGACCTTTTCTTTGTTCAGCTTGAAAAACGCAATAATTAACCTTGTTTTCAAATTCATCACTAATAAATTCACACTGTTCTATTCGTTCACCTATTCCTTTGGGAAATTCAGTTGTAAAAGTATGTGGTTCTTCATCCGATAACTGTCCAAATTCTGCTTGGGACATACCAACATTTTTAAGACATTTTAAATGCTCTTTATTTCTTTCTATAAAAATAAATTTTACATTTAAAGGATAAGTCCTTTGTGATTTTAAATAACCTTTTCTAACGGCATTAATTAATCGAATAGGTGAACCATGCCAAATATTATGTGATTCTCGATCGTTGTAAATACCTCCTCCAGAAAAACCATCAACAATAGTAAAATTTGTGACACCACGTTTCCCTGTTCCATAAAGCGTATAAATCAAATCAGTAACATATTGCTCTATTAATAAATGCTTAGTTTTAGTATGAGGTTCAATATTAGGAATGTTTGTACCATCAGCAGACCATTTAGTATCAGAGTTACTCATTGTTTAGGCTCCTTGAATAATCGCTCTATTTATTGTAATATACTTTACTAATTTTTACTACCAGAATCTGGCGATCGGTTGGTTGTCTAGCGAATAGGCTAATCTTACTCAATTAGATTGAATGCCCCATGCTTTTAGGCGATGGGGCCCCCGATGCCCTATTCGCTACAAATACTTCTGCAAGAGCAAACCCATTTTCTCCTTAGTTGCCGCCGGCACTTGCTCCAGCCGAGTCAGAATTGCATATTTCAACGCAGAATGTGCATCAGATACTGGGGGATTTTCTGTTAGTCTACGGACTGTTTCTTGAATGACTTTTTGAGCATTCTCTGCATTACGGTGCAAATTTGCTATTACCATTTCTACTGTTACGCTGTCGTGATCTTCGTGCCAGCAGTCGTAATCGGTGACTAATGCTAAAGTTGCGTAGGCAATTTCTGCTTCTCTGGCTAATTTTGCTTCGGGCAAATTTGTCATTCCGATGACTGTCGCCCCCCAACTGCGGTAAAGGTGGGATTCTGCTTTTGTGGAAAATGCGGGGCCTTCCATGCAGACGTAAGTGCCGCCCCGGTGCAGGGTAACGTCGGAGAGGTTCAAGGATTCGATCGCACTTGCCAATACTTTCGCCAATTCGCCGCAAACCGGATCGCCGAATGTGATGTGAGCAACAATTCCTTCTCCAAAAAAGGTAGAAACTCGATTTTTTGTGCGATCGATAAACTGATCCGGCACTACCATATCTAAAGGTTTCGCCTCTGTTTTCAGAGAACCAACCGCCGACGCTGAGATTAAATACTCAACTCCCAAACTCTTCATTGCATAAATATTTGCCCGGTAAGGCACTTCTGAGGGCAAAAAAGTGTGGTTGCGGCCGTGTCTAGCCAGAAATGCTACCGGCGTACCGTCCAATGTTCCCACAATTGCGGCATCGGATGGCGCTCCAAAAGGTGTATCAATTTTCACCTCTTCAATATCCTTGAGGGCCTCCATTTTATACAAACCGCTGCCGCCGATAATTCCGATTTTTGCTTGTGCCATTTTTACCCTCTGCTGGAGTTTTACCACCGTGATTCTATCGGGCCATCGTTAAGTTGGCGTAAAGATAATTGAAGATTTCGTGACAACAGTCACCCCACATACACTATTTTGTCACAAAATATATGTGATATTAATCACAAAGTACCTTCACAAAATCTTTAAAAATAAAGGTACACAGTTCTGTTACTTATTTTTAGCGTGTTAAGGTCATGACAGTCAGCTCTGCTAACCTCCCCAAAATCTCGATCGAGGCGATCGTCGAGCGCATCTTTGCTTTTCGCCAGATTACCCCCCTTGACAGACGGCTGCTGAAATCAGCAATGCTAGCCCAGAAAGGTCTGAACGAGAAAGACCAGTGCCACATCAACCGAGTGTGTCAGGGCATCCAAAACGGCTTGATTTTAGTTGTAGAATAAATTTCCAGCACTATATCTTGCTAGCTCAAGAAGGTGTTTTAAAATTTGTGTCTGAGTCTGTATCTGCTGGAACTGCGTTTGGGCGCCGTTTTACTATTTTTCGCGAGCAATTGATCGACATCACAAATAATATTATTTATATCGTTTCCGGTTGCATCGGAATTAATAAAATCGAGTCAACAGTTAACATTCAACCATTCAGTTTTGCGACCCCTCCTTCTACAGTCAGCAGTCAGTCGATTTTAGATTTTAGATTTTAGATTTTAGAATTGATACCAATTTTTTATGAGGCCCCGTAGAATCCGATCCCCCCTAGCCAAGGGCGGGCACGGGGGCACCGCCCCTACTAAGGGTGGGACAAGATTCCGATCTTTCGTCCCCCAACAACCAGGGGGAGTAGGGGGTATGCGAGGGGGATCTAGATATGTGCAACTTCACATTAAATTGGTATGACTCCACAGATGAATCGGGAAGCTGGAAATTAGGTGTAAAATATTTCGCTTGTCAACAGTCAACAGTCAACAGTCAGCAGTCAACAGTCAACAATCATTTCCCTCGTGCAACCGGAATTGATATTACATCTTATCGATCAAAATTCAACAGCCAAAAGCCTGTATAAGTCATGCCACTATCATCGGGCTGCACTAACAAAAAATGTAATCCTTTACTTAATTGCTTGCGCTGTTGGTAAATTTGGGCGGCCGCTTTCACTTCGCTATCTTCAAAAGTAGCCACAACCCACCTATCTACTAACCCAGCTTCCAATATCAATCCGTCTGGTTCTCCAGCGATATAATTCAAAGCAAAAGGTTTGGCATCCTGAAGCCATCTAGCCAACCGCATAGACTGGCGTCCGCCGTCAATCACCACTCCCGGTACGGGTACTGTTGAGGCCAAGCCTAAATTCAGCGGTAACAGCAATTCTGGCATTTCCAAGATGGGCAAGGGACGCCCTTGGAAAGCCTCTTCAATGTCGCCGGCGGGTAGGGAAGCAAAACGCCAGCCATCGCCCCAGAGGTTTTCGGGTAAGGGTACGGGCGGCGGCGAGTCGAGGGCGATCGCACTGTAAGTTTCACCTGTATAATTAGGCATACTCGAATATTCTTTGGCGCGTTGTTGCAGCCGCAATTTCAGAGCCGCAGTGCGCCGCGTCGCTTCTACCTTGATGCCCAAAACTTTGCCTGCAGCTTCGATTAAGCCCAGAGACTGAGGTCTAAATACTTGAATCAAATCTGGCAAATTCTTAGTTTGAGCTTGCTGCTGCAACTGCGAAGCTAGCCAATTAGAATTTGCGTCCCCCTGGCTACAAACAGCGCTAAATTGAAAACTGCCTTCCGGGTCGCAAATTAAGAGTTCCCACAGTGGTTTGCCAGTTTCGTCTTGGAGAGGGCGGCGGTAAAAATCGGCTTGCCAAATACGCATAAATAATTTAAAAATAAAATCTACAACTCGATAATTTTAATATAGCCTGGTGACAATCCGATACAATACCGAACTTTGAAAAAAAAAACTTCGAGCGATATAGCCATCCTCGCATCATTTGTGAATTTCTTACTCCCTCCCCTTATAAAGGGGAGGGTTGGGGTGGGGTAAAAAATTTACAACGAGCGATATAGCCATCCTCGCATCATTTGTGAATTTCTTACTCCCTCGCCTTTATAAGGGGAGGGTTGGGGTGGGGTAAAAAATTTACGACTCCTGCAAGGATTGCAATATCTTACACCCGTTAAAAAAACTGCAACTGTAGGCCAGCGATCCAAACCGTGCTAATAATCAGTAATTCCCCCTTCTAAAATCTAAAATCTAAAATCTAAAATCTAAAATCGTATGGCTCGCTTAGCCATTTTCCCTTAGCAATTAGCCATTACCAAATTTATTTAAGATGGTGAACCAAATACATATCCAACTCGCCTTTATTTTTAGCATAAATTTTGCCTCGGTATTCGCATTCAAAAAAATCTCTAACTAATTCAAACGTTTCCTGAGAGATATTGATATTTCCAGGTACGCCGGAAGATTCCATCCGAGATGCAGTATTAACTGTATCTCCCCAGACATCATAGGAAAACTTTTTATTGCCAATTACCCCAGCAAGTATAGGGCCTGAATGAATGCCAATGCGGATATCCCAATAAGGGATATTTTGTTGAGCTTTCTGTATTTTTCTCAAATCCATGAACTGTCGAATTTCTATGGCAGCAAGTACAGCGTCAAAGGCGTGTGTAGGGCGAGGCGTAGGAATTCCTGCCGCACACATATAGCTGTCGCCAATAGTCTTCAGTTTTTCCATAGAGTATTTATCCATCACGCGATCGAAATAAGAAAAACAATAATCAAGTTCGTCAACTAATTCTCGCGGCGTCATGTTTTCAGATAACTGAGTAAAGCCTTTAAAGTCAGTAAATAAAACCGATACGCTATCATAATAAAGTGGTTCCACTTTGCCGTTATTTTTGAGTTCCTCGGCAATTTCAAGCGGGAGCACATTCAACAGTAGCTGGTCAGATTTGTGCTTTTCGGCATCGAGCTCGGAATACAGGTTATTTATCTCTTTAAAGCGTTCAGCATTGCGGATGGCTGAGGATAGTTGCAAAGCCAAAAGATAGCCAATCCGCAAGTCTTCTTGGGTGTAAGCCCGCGGCTTGGTTGTGGCAAAATTAATGGTTCCTAAAACCTTACCTTCGCTTTCCAAGGGAATGATAATTTGCGAAGGGTAGGGGGATAAAATAGCAGTAGCATCCGCTTCTTGAATTAATTGAGGTTGACGTGTTGTAAAAGCCTTCTTAATCGGGCCGCCCTCTGTCAGGGCTGAAATATCTACAGGGATATGCGGGCCAAATAAAGTCATGCAAGCGTTATTGCTGTGCAGGCAAACGCTACAGTGTTCAAAGTCCAGCAGCCATTTGGCTTGCTTACCTACTACCCGCAAAATCTGACCCAGATCGAGGGTGCGGTTAATGGCAGTGGCAATTTCATTGACGGCGGAAATGCGGATGGAAAGCGCTTGAGCTTCTGCTAACAAACGGCGGGCTGTCAACAGAAGCTCTTCTCGATCTTGATCTTCTAGCCGATCGCCCATAATAGGGATATAAAATATAGATTACAAAGCATCTATTTCGAGGGCTATTGAATCCGTATATCGGTTGACAAAGCTAAACAGGTCGGCTGTTGCAATAATCTCAAATATTTCAGAATCATCTAGCCCTAAATCCCGCAGGTTTTGGTAATGAGTTTCTGTCACTTCCAGGGGTTTAGTAGCAGCAAGCAAGCCAAAGGTAATTACGGCTTTATCACGTTTTGGCAAAGGGCAGTTGGCAAAGTCAGAAACTAGGGTTCGCAGGATTTCTTCGCTCATCCCCAACGCTGACAATCCGTGCAGGTGAACTTGGAGAGCGTACTCGCTATTATTTGATTGGGAAATAGCGACGCCGACCATTTCTTTAAGCGTGCGCGGTAAGTCTCCTTGCAGGATTGTTCCCCGAAATTTTTTCCAATTAGCTTCTAATATGTCAGGGTTAATTGCCATTGACTTGAACAGGTTGGGGACAATGCCAAACCCCAAGTCTGTCAAAATTTCTTCGTAGACTGCTTTGGCTTTAGGATCTGTAAGTTGCTCGTATTCTATAAGTGGAAAGTGTGTCATTGTTGTGTTGAACTTGACGGCAGTTAATTTGGGTTGGGATTTAGGTATTTGTTATGTAACGCCACTCAAAGGGCGACCTTACGAGCTATCTGGGCTTTAGTCGGATTGATAATAAAATGCACCGCTGTCAGCAAACCGCGAATCCTGAAAATAAGCTAGCCACAAATCTGATTATTGAGGCTGGATTAAACCTGCAATTATAGCAGTAACCGGAGCCAAGAAAATTATGTTGCGATCGGGTTCTACGGCTAATTTTAGATGTTTCCAATGGCTGCTGTCAAGTAGGGGCAATTCATGAGGCGCGGCGGTGTGAAATCTTACCAAAACTCTTGAATTAGAGATGGCTGTTCGGTTCGCTAATTTTTAGGCAAAAAACACTGTTCTATCTCACATCTTGCACCATTGTCAAGAACAGGCAAGATGCCTGTTCCACAAAGAGTGAATTTTCTTGTGGAACAGGCATCTTGCCTGTTCCTAAAAAGCTTATTGAGAATGGTGCAACATCTCAGTTCGATCAAACTCCACAAATGCCCAGAATATTATGATCCGGCGCGCGCACAGGGGAAAAACAAAATGCAGTGCGATCGAGTTTATTGAATTAATCAGAAGCTCGATCGACAACCCATGCCCCAGATAAGCTAGGCTAACGCCTGCGACTGGAGTTATTATGGGTAAACTGTAAACTTCTATCATTGTCGCTGCATTTGCTATGAACCCTGCCCTGACTCAATTTGGCGCTCAGATGTCCCACCTCACGGGAGTTCGGGCAATTATGAAAGATATTATAGAAACTCTCAGAGCCGGCAGCGGGCAGGAGTTTATCAATTTGAGCGCCGGAAATCCGGTAATTTTGCCGGAAGTCGAGCAGTTGTGGCGCGACTGCACTGCGGAACTTTTGGCGAGTCCGGAATACGGCGAGGTGGTTTGTCGCTACGGTTCCAGTCAAGGTTATCAGCCATTAATCAATGCGGTTTTGGCGGATTTTAATCAGCGTTACGGACTGAATTTGACGGATCGCAATATCCTAATTACTCCCGGAAGTCAATCGATTTACTTCTACGCAGCCAACGCTTTCGGCGGCTACACTACCAGCAAACAGCTTAAAAATATTGTTTTACCGCTGAGCCCAGACTACACCGGTTACGGCGGCGTTAGCTTGATTCCCGAAGCGGTAGTCGCTTGCAAACCCACTCTCGATATTGATGCGGCTGCTCACAGGTTCAAATATCGCCCGGATTTCAGCCAATTGTCGATCGACCAAACCACCGGTTGCGTCATTTTTTCACGTCCCTGCAACCCCACCGGCAACGTTCTCACCGACGACGAAGTTAAGAAGATTGCCGATTTAGCAGCCGCTTTCGACGTGCCGGTGTTCGTTGATTCCGCCTACGGCCCTCCCTTTCCGTCCTTGAATTTTACCGAAATGACGCCGATTTTTGGCGGCAATATCGTGCACTGCATGAGTTTGTCGAAAGCCGGATTGCCGGGTGAAAGAATCGGAATTGCGATCGGCGATGAAAAAATCATTCAAATATTAGAATGTTTTCAGACCAATATGTGCATTCATTCGCCGAGATACGGACAGGCGATCGCAACGCGGGCCATTGCTTCCGGCGCTCTTGCCGACATTTCCATCAACGTAATTCGCCCGTACTATCAAAGCAAATTTGCGATCGTAGAAAGCACCCTAGAACAAGCAATGCCGAAGGATTTGCCGTGGTTTTTGCACCGGGGCGAAGGAGCAATTTTCGCATGGTTGTGGCTGAAAGATTTGCCAATGACTGATTGGGAACTGTATCAAGAGTTGAAGAAAGTCGGCGTAATTGTCGTGCCAGGAAGTTCTTTCTTCCCCGGTTTGCGGGAAGATTGGCAGCACAAACATGAGTGTTTACGCATCAGTTTGACTGCGACAAATGATGAGATTGAAACTGCCATGAAACGCTTGGCCCAAATGGTAGAAAAGCTTTATCAGTCAGTTGACAGTTGACAGTTGACAGTTGACAGTTGACAGTTGACAGTTGACAGTTGACAGTTGACTGTTAACATTCCCAATACTTCGGGTACGCGGTTCCTGAGCGACTCGTGCTGAGCGTAGCCGGAGTAAGTCGAAGGGCATTACAAGTTACCAATTACCAATTATCAGTTACCGATGATAATGACCGAAAGCATCCAGGATACCCGCCACGTGATTCATCCGTCCAGAAATAAAAAACCTGTATCCGATGAAACTTGCCCCCCGAATTGATATGTGGGGTCAATGCTTTAATCTAAAATCTAAAATCTAAAATCTAAAATCGATTGACTTCTTCTTTGGCATATCGACTACAATTTAAAAAATAATAATTAGCAGCGCGGTAGGTTATGGCAGTGCAATTACTCAAAAGGTTGTTGACCGTAGAAGAATATCATTTAATGGGCAAAGCTGGTATTCTTTCCGAGGGCGATCGGGTAGAACTGATAGAAGGAGAACTTATCCAAATGGCAGCAATTGGAACTCGTCATGCTTCCTGTGTGAGACGATTCATCGGACTGTTCAGCGAAATTCCCAGTAACCGGGCTTTTCTGGATGTGCAAAACCCCATCCAGTTGAGCGAGCGAACCGAACCTCAACCTGATATAGTATTGCTGCAACCCCGGGCTGATTACTATTCAACAGCACATCCAGTACCGTCAGAAGTTTTGCTGTTGGTAGAAGTATCCGATAGCACGGTTGATTACGATCGAGATGTGAAAGTTCTGATTTACGCTCGATCGCTAATTCAAGAAGTTTGGCTAGTAGATATAGAGGCACAATGTTTAGAAGTTTACCGCCAGCCAACTCCGAATGGTTACAGTTTAATCCAAAAATTTTGGCGGGGTCAACAAGTTGCGTCGCTCGCCTTTCCTGATTTGGAAGTGAATATCGATTTCGTACTGGGATAGATTCGGATTATAGGTTATAGAAAACATTCCCAAGTCCCCATTTTTCAATTAAACAACCCGATAAACAAAACTCAGAGTTGCCCAAACATTCACATCCAAAGCCAAATCATCCGTTGATATCCCCACTTTCTGTACCCCCGGAATGCTAGCCGCGTGCAAATCTTCGAGTACCGCCCGCGCCACCTTTAAAGGATTCAACAACACTCGAATTGGCAGGGCATCCCTCGTTTGCTGCATTTCGGCTTCTATTGCAGCCAGAGTTTGAGCGAAGGAACTCTCACTAAATATAATCATAGTTTCCGCAAGTCCGATCGGCCCCGATACCGCCCACCCGCTCCCCCCAGCCGCCGGTAGAGTCAAATTCTCCCCAGGAGCGATCGCCCGCGACATAACTCCCACAGACTCTTTGCTCTCAGCGCCGATCGCTGACAGCCGTCCGGCGCTGTCCGAGCAAAACACCGCAAAGTAAACCGGGCGATCGCTGTCGTTATACAATCTGTAGCGAACTCGGCTGCCCTCTGGCAAACTTAGTATATGAGCGCTTGCCGATTTCTCACTTTCCCCGCTCAGCGGTTCCAGCCGATAATCACCGCCGGCCCGCACAGGCTCTCGCTGCGCCACAGCCCGCGCTTGCGGTGCGGTAGTTGCCAGAACCGCCCGCACCTTCAGGCGCGAAGACCCCTCATTGGCTGTCAGCCGCAGCAACTTCCCAGCCTGCAGCGCTTTCAACTGCGGAGTCAAGCGCTGCACCGCCACCTTGATTGCTTCTCCCCCGTCGCCCTGAGTATCGGGAATCAGCATTTGAGCCAAAGAAAACAAACCGTAACGGCTTTGATACAAAGCAGGCTCGTGAGCTGAGACTGTTCCAGCTAAAGTCGTTTCCGGGACTCTGCCGAACCGACAGTCAGCCCATTGCTCACTGCCTACCGCCGAAACTTGTGGCAAAGTCGCAAAGGCGCTGGTAGCGTCCACGCGCTCGATGCGTTCCAAACCTGAGTCCAAAGCTACTGTCAAACCGATGTTTCGTGGCAATACCCGAATTTCTTCCCTCACCAGTTCGCCGACTGTTAATTGGCCGAAAGTTCGATCAAACCCGTCTAAAACTTGGGCTTTAGCAGAAAGGCCCGTGTGTCCCCGCAGCAAAAGCCTCGCGCCCTCCGAAGAATCCACTGCAAACACAGAACCCCCGGAGCACTCCAAAACCGAGGGCGACAACCCGCCCAGCCACAACTGCACAGTTTTGCCCCCCTCTTCCACCGCCCTCACAGCGCCGTCAGATGCAGGGGAATTGAAGATTAAATTGGAAAAATTTACCGCCGGCGCGGTTGTTAAATCGTGATTGAGAATTTGCGGTTGCTGCGATAACCCCGCGATTTGCTCGACATTACCCGCCACACGACTGAAACTGACGCTGAAGCTGCTAGCAGGAGTTGCCCACCACAAAGTTTGGGTGAGGGCGTAGGTAAACAAACCTGCGGTAAATCCGTTCCACTCTTGTTCGGCGGCGAGTTGGGAATTAGCGCCCGCGGCAAGTACGGCGGCCGCAGGGCGGAGATTTGGGCGGGATAGGAGGTCTTGGGCAAACGTTAATTCTGCGAGGCTTGGCTCGCCGATGGTGGGGCGGGGGCGGGAGCGAATGCGAAAGTTGCCGTTTTTGGGGAAACCCGGATAGGTGTAGCTGGTGTCGAGGATGGCGATCGCATTTTCTGTCGCGAGCGATCGCATCAACAGCAACACCGTTTCCTCTAAAATATCGTTCACCGCCCGGTTTGCTAACAACGGCAAAACATCATCCGCCGGCACCAAACTGTTTTGCATTTTTCCAGGAGACTCGGCCAAACTGACTCGGCTACCGCAGCCGCTAAAGTGAAAAACTACCACGTCACCGGGTTTTGCTTGTTCGCCCAAGTGAGTTACAAAAGCCGTCTCGATATTTTCCCTGGTAGCTTGAGCGTCAGTCAAAGTCAAAATGTCCGAGGGCACAAACCCAAACCGATATATCAGCAGTTCCCGCTGCATTTCCACATCCGTGACGCAGCCGTGCAGGGGCGAGTCTGGATATTTGTCAACGCCAACCAACAAAGCCAATTTCCTGGCTGTCGGCAGGGCTAAGGCTTGGAGGTAGCGCGAGCCCAACGGCAGCCACAAAGCCTCGCTGATGCCGATGGCGGCCAGCACCCGGCCAGCTTGCTGCAAAAATTCCCGCCGCTTGAGTCCCATTTTTAAATAGCTTTGAATTTTAAGCGTTGAATTTTAAGTTAAATTCCCCTCACTAATTTTAGGGGAATTAATTAGATTGTGACTGTTTAGGATTAAGGGAGTTTTTAAGTTTTAACTTTTGAGCTTTAAGTTTAAAATTTCCCATTTAAAACTCAAAACTCAAAATTCAAAACTATGCAGAATGTCGCCCACACCAATCTTCAAGATTTAAATCTCGTAATTGAAAATATTCATGGCCTTGGCTAATTCTGCGGCGACTTCCGGCCGGGAAAACTGCGGCGGCGGCAATTTTCCAGCGCGCAGCATTTCCCGAACTTTGGTTCCCGACAAATGTACCCGTTGTTCGGGAGTGCTGGGGCTTGTTTTAGTTGTAGCCATTTGTTCCGTCAGTTTGCAATAGAAAGCGTGCTCGAATTTCATCGGCACAATTCCCAATTCTCCCGGCTCAAATTCATCAAAAATATGTTGGGCATCGTAAGTCCCGTAATAATCGCCAACTCCCGCGTGATCGCGCCCCACGATAAAGTGAGTGCAGCCGTAGTTTTTGCGGATTAAAGCATGAAAAATTGCTTCTCGCGGCCCGGCGTAGCGCATTGCCGCCGGATTAATTGCCAAAATTACGCGATCTTTTGGGTAGTATTTTTCTAGCAGAATTTCGTAGCAGCGCATCCGCACGTCAGCGGCGATGTCGTCATCCTTAGTCGTCCCGACTAGCGGGTGCAGGAACAAGCCGTCTACTGTTTCTAAGGCGCATTTTTGGATGTATTCGTGTGCGCGGTGGATGGGGTTTCGGGTTTGGAAACCGACTATGGTTTTCCATCCTTTTTCTGTGAACAGCATTCTCGATTTCGCCGGGTCAATTTGGTATTGGGGAAAGCGGACATCTAGTTCGCGTTCCAGCAGCCAAATGTCGCCTGCGAGGTTAACGGGCCCGGATTTGTCTACTACCTGGACACCCGGGTGTTTGAGGTCGTCGGTGCGGTAGACGTTGAGGGCTTCTTCTTCTTTACTGTAGTGATATTTTTCTGCAAGTTCCAAGAGCCCGACAAATTTGCCCGCCGGGGTGTCGAGGCGCACTAAAGTTCCTGCTTTCAGGGGGGCGGCGACTTCCTCTGTTACCGAGAGGGTGATGGGAACCGACCACGGAAGGCCGTTGGAGAGGCGCATTTGTTTAACGACCGATCGATAATCCGCTTCGTTCATGAACCCTTTGAGGGGACTCAGGGCGCCGATGGCGATCATTTGCAGGTCGGAGATCGATCGATCCGACAACTGGACTCGCGGCAGGGACTCTGCTTTATCGAAAAATTCTTGTCTCTGGTCTAGTGTGGCAATGCGGTTGACCAGGGTGCCGCCGTGAGGGGCAATGCGGTCTGAATGCTGGCTCATGTCGATTTGAAGTTGTGGGTTTTAGCTGCCAGAGTATATCCTACCAAAGTATTGTTACAATTAATTAATTTTCCTCCCTCAGTCGGCACACATGGTTTTTAATGTTGGTATCAACCATAATTTATTCCGCCACTTATGACACTTTATAATTTATTAGTGAAATCTATCGATTTCTGGCAAGAGCATTCAGGCTTGAGCAATCTCAAAACTCATACTATTTATTCTAAAATCCTCGGCTCTGACTCTTTAGTGATCGATTTAGGCGCCAATGTCGGTCAATTTAGCGAAGCGATAACTCGCGAATTCAATTGTAGGTGTTACGCAATAGAAGCAGTTCCTTCTGTGTATTCTCAACTCCCAGAGAATGGCTTAGTTAAAAAGTTTAATTATGCTATATCAGACCGAAATGAGCCATTAAAAATATATGTTTCAGATAATCGAGAATGTAACAGTATTAGTCAGGAAGCTGCTAGTGTCTACGGCCTTCAGGGAGAGATATCAGTGGATGGTATCACTTTAGAAACTTTTCTGAACAACCAGAGCATCGAGTTAGTTGATTTGTTGAAGATAGATATTGAAGGTGCTGAAGAAGCCGTTTTTAACTCAACTAGCGATGCCACGCTCTGCAATGTTAAGCAGATAACTATAGAGTTTCACGATTTTATGCCAGGTTCTATTAGCGCTGAAGAAGTTAACAAAATTACCAACAGGTTAAAAAGATTGGGTTTTATCTGTATCCCATTTTCATACCTGTTCCCTGACATGGATACCTGTGACTTCTTATTTATCAATACGAATCGATGTAAAATTCCGTATAAAGACTGGCTGGGTTTTCAAATGATTAAGTTGCTTCTAACAGTAGAAAAAACTAAGTCGTCTCTACTCCGTTCCGCTGGAAAGCGCGAACAAAGTGTTGCCAATTAGCGCGGTGAATAAATTGACGGCAAAGTCGATAGGAATCCCATTCAAATCTATCACTTTTATTTCTCTACAATCAGCTCTGGCAGGCAATCAAGCAATTTAGTGCCGGGCCCCTGGATTGATTCCTTCGCAGACTCAGGATGGGAGTAATTCTGCTCTACAAATACTAGACAAGTCTAGACATTTGCTTCTTACTTCATCGGGAGCATGGGAGCGGCTATCCCTCGGTAAGCTTTCACGGTTTAGCCAACCGCGATAAATTTATGGCTGCATTTAAATCCCTGTCCATCGAATGACCGCAACTTTCACAGTTGTAAATCCTTTCTTTCAACGGCATATCTTGGATGTGTCCGCAATTTGAACAGGTTTTGCTTGACGGAAACCAGCGGTCGGCAACAATTATTTCGCAACCAAACTTTTTGGCTTTGTATTCTAGCTGACGTTTGAATTCGTGGAATCCGCAGTCAGCTATTGCCATACCGCAAGTTTGTGATTGGCTAGCATTCCACTGACGTTCAAATCTTCTACTACTATCGTTGCGTGGTTTTTGCATAAGTAAGTAGTGATTTGATGCAGAGTATCTTTTCTGAGGTTTGTTATTTTTGCATGGTGTCTAGCTAGCTGGATTTTGGCTTTATATCTATTGCTAGAGTTTTTCACCTTCCTCGCTAAAACTCTTGATAATCTCTTGAGTTTTGCGAGGTGCGCTTTGTAGTGCTTTTGGTTCGGAAATACTACGCCCGTTGAAAGCGTAGCCAATTCTTTCACTCCCAAATCTACTCCTACAACCTTATGAGTTTTGATGGTCGGCTCATGACTTTGTTCGTAGGCAAAAGCGATAAACCAACTATCGGCAGTGCGCGAAATGGTAATTGACTTGCAAGTTGTATGAGGCAATCCTTCGTGGGTTTTTATCCAGCCGATTGTCGGTAACTTTATAGACGTACCACCTACGGGGATAGGTTTACCGCCAGCATCAATCGTAAAGGAATCGTGATACCCCTTCTTTTTAAACTTAGGATACCCACCTTTTTTTGAGAAAAATCTAGAGAACGCATCTCCAAGATTGTCAAAAGCATATTGGGTAATCTTCTGACAGATTCCCGTTTCTTTAATCCAAGTGAACTCAGGTTTTACATGATTGTTGAAGAATTTCTTGAGCAGGTATTTGTTGGGCTTCAATCCATCTTGATAAAGATTGTTCCAAGTAGCCAGTCCCCAATTATAAGTAAACCTCGCTATGCCAGCGTGTTTACTCATAACTGTTGCTTGGCTCTTGTTTAACTTTAACTTTGTTTTGATGGATAAAAGCATTGTTCGACCTCAACACTGGATTTCTTTGCTTGATTCTGTCAGGTCTTGTACGGGTTTGTCAATAGCACTTTTTAAACTTTCTTTGATTTCCTTGGAGTAATTTCGCCAACCGTACAGCCGACAAGAAAAACAGTGGATAATTGCCATCAAATCTTCTACTAACTCATGCTGGGGAGACAGTGATTCTTGGTTGGCGATTATAATTTCACATCCAACTGATGCTGCAAGTTCTTGGATAAATTCAAACGCGAATCTGCACATCCTATCCTTGTGTGCAATTACAATTATTGATATTTCACCTTTGAGCATTGACAGCATAATTGCTAGAAACTTTTTTCTTTTAAAGTTTAGTCCGCCACCAATTTCTGATACCCAGTCGTCAACGCTCAGTCCTCGTCCCAAGCAGAAGGCTTCCATCGCTAGCAACTGGTTTTTTAGCTCTGGCTTTTGCCCGCTGGATGAAACTCGACAGTAAACTACGATCTTTCGTTTGGCTTCTACGGGCTTCAAGCCGTTGGCTATCAAGAAATCGTCTTCTGTGTAGAACCGATGCCCCGACAGGGTGCGCTTGGCTGGTAGTTTTCCTGAAACATCCCAACGCTGGAGTGTTTTTACTGACAATCCGAGCTTTTTCGCGAATTCGTGTGGTTTAAACAAAATGGTACACCGTAGCTTTGTCTATAAGTGTACCATTTTGTCTATTTATTCGCTACCTAGGTACTAGCTCCCATCCCAAATCCCAAATCCCAAATCTAAAATCGGCTGACCATTTTTTCATGAATCATCTTCATCTGTGACAGTTCTTCCAGCAGTCCCTGCGGTAGAGGAATTTTCACAGATTCCAGCATACTTTGAATCCGATGCCTCCAATCGTGACGGGCTAAACTCTCAACATAGTTGCGTTTGTATATAGAATTAAGCCTCACCTCGTCCTGTAAAAGTTCATTAATGAATTCAACACTTTTTTGCGGGTCATCGGGCAACTCAATAGTAGCATCTTCCCAATTCATCAACTCATCCATTAGAGGTGTAGTTGGACGCTTCCCAACTACCGCACCGCCAGTCGCAGTACCATAAAACCAACGCAGTGTAATAAACGAGTAAGGAAACCGACGCATACCAGGATAGAGAGTGTCAAATGCCAAGGTGAGTTTGCTATGTCTGAGAATGTGAAATAGCAGCCGAGTATCTGGCTCGTCTCTACGCATTTCGTAAGGCAATTTCGGAAATTCCTCTGCTGTTCTGGGCGTAGATTTATAGTAAATTTGTTCGGAACCAGGTTGATTGAATTTATTTAACAACACAGTGTCATAATGTGAAGGTATCCGCCCGAAGCTTGTTAAATCTATTGAACGCTTGAGTTGACACGAACCCTGAGCGAGAACATCAGCAGCAAAAGGGATCAGGGATACTGGTATACCAAAACGTTTTTTCAGTTCATCTATAATTTCTGGAAGTGCCACGAATAAATGATCTAAATGATAGACATTTTTTGAATAAATTTCCGGTGCCCAAGAATCGAAAATATAAGCGATGACAACATCAAAACGCTCCCTCCACTTAGGTATACTTGAGAGTAGTTCCAGATCGGCTCCTGATATCCCAATCATCAGTAAAACATTAGGTTTGTCTGACAATTGAGGTAAAGGTGGTAAATTATATACACCTGTAGTAGACTTAACAGCTTTACGGATTACTCGACCAGCTAGCGGATAAAGTGTGGATGACCACTGGATTACATCGCGGGCAGATGGTACCAAAAGTTGTGCGTTGCAGGTTCGTACCACAATATTTTCTAATTCAAAAACAGGGTCCCAGGAAACGCTCGACCATAAACCCCGTGAAGAAAGTACAAAAATATTCATAGCTCGATTTTAATTTTATTAAATGATCCCGCACATTATACCAAAGACGAGGGGACTAGGGTAAATTCAATAGTTCTGGACGCAACAATCCTATGGATAGAGGCAACGCCGGAGGGATTGCCCCTACGAAACGCTATATGAACGCTATATGTATAGGCTGTGCGTAAGTCCTGTTTAATTAAATTTGAAATGCCAATTCCCCTGAATCGACTTCCCAATTTACCTAGCTACTAGCTAGCAAATCTAGCCGATCGCACCTATGGCAGCACTTGCAGTGGGTGAATCTATCCCGTAATCAGGGAAAACAATAACACATCTATGGTTTCAATGTCAATATTGATGATAATTTTTTAACAATATGTATTTTGCCGCGCTCGTCGCGATCGCGTCTAGAAAGAGCGGGTTGATAAATGCTAAAGTCCCTAGGATTTATGAACCTTTTCCTTCTTCCTATTTCCCCTTCCCCTTCCCCTTCTTGAGACTAAACATTTAACCACTCAAGGAGTACCCTGGGCGCGGGTAACAAAATCATTAACAAAAGCCCGATCGCCAGCAACCCCAAAAAATCCCGCCGATTATCCAATTCACTGACATCATTCAACGCCGGTTCGTCGTTTAGCGGCGTGAAAAACAAAATAATCGCCCACAGCAGCAAACCCTGTTCCAAAAAAGAAAGCAGCAGCATACAAAGTCTAGCAACTTGCCCGATCGCCATACTCGCTCGCTGGCCGAACATCGCGTGTACAATGTGCCCGCCGTCGAGTTGTCCCACCGGCATCAAATTAAACGCCGTCACGATCAAACCCAAATAACCCGCCACCGCTACCGGATGCAAATCGATCGCAGTTTCCGCATTGAAAGCACCACCCAAGGTTAACTTGCTCAAGAGACTCATCAGCAGCGAAAAATTGGGTTTGAAAGAGTCAAAATTTAACATTCCCGACTTGTCTGACAGCGGTACAATTGTCGAATGATCCAAACCCCAAATTAATAATGGCACTGCCGCAACTAAACCCGCCAGGGGCCCGGCAATACTAACATCAAATAAAGCTCGGCGGTTGGGAATTGGGCTCCGTATTTGAATGAAAGCGCCAAAAGTTCCCAAGAAAAAAGGAATCGGAATAAAATAAGGCAAAGTCGTGCGAATTTTGTAAAATCGGGCAGCTAAATAGTGGCCGGATTCGTGAATTCCCAAAAAAGTAATTAGAGCCAGCGAGTAAGGCAAACCCTGCAGCAACATTGATGGGTTGGACTGCAAAGCTTGTTCAGTAACTCCGGCAAGTCGCGCCCCGACAAGCGTAGTCGTAAACACCGTGATTAGCAGCAAAGCTAAGGCGAAAAATGGCCGGGTTACAGATTCGGTTGTGACAGGAGTTTCCCCTGATTGGTGGCTGGGATTGGGAACGATAGCAAAAAAAGGTTGACCGCTCAAGCTGTTTTGAAATACTACTAAAAAGCGATCGCCAAAAAGCCTCTCCACATTCTCCCGAATCGCCTGATAAGCCGCCTCCGGGTTTGTCCGCAACTGTCCGCGACAAATTACAGCCTGCGGCCGAAATTCCAAATCTCGCAAAAAGTAAATTGACCAAGGAAAACAATCGCGCAAACTCGCTTCTTCTTCTTGATTGATCGGGCGCACGGGCGGTTTTGGCTTTACAGGTTCAGTCGCAGAGTCTGCTACCTGCTCAACAGTTTCCGCCGTAATTTTCTTGCGCCCCAACTGTACCAAAAACCAATACAAAAAAGGGCAAACCAGAAAAGGTATAATTACCAACTCCGGCGGTACAGTTTTGCTGGTGCCGTACACTAACATCCAACCACTCCAAATCAGCGCGGGCGCCATCATTACCAGCCACAGCAGCCATATCGGAGTCCTGGTGATGCGGCTGGTGCCGTTCTGCAACAAGAAGTACGATATCAGCCCCAATACGAACAACCATAGTAAAAAGAACATAATATTTATCCCATTCCCTTCTGAAATACTTCCTTGAAACAACAGAGTTCAGTCTCCAAACAACCCAGGCCCGTGCTCGACAATATCCTGGCTTTCCCCCCTAACCGGGATACCCTGGGTGCAACAGCCTATTTCATTGTAGAAAACCAAACTAACATCCTGGTGGATTGTCCCGCTTGGGATGAGATTAACCAAACATTTTTGCGGGAACACGGCGGCGTGCGACTGCTGTTTCTCACCCACCGTGGCGCTATCGCCCAGGCGCGGGAGATTCAGGAAGCCACGGGGTGCGAGATCCTGATTCAAGAACAGGAAGCTTATTTACTGCCGGGTTTGAAGGTGACGGTTTTTGAGCGTGAATTTGTTGTGAGCGATCGAATGAAAGCATTTTGGACTCCTGGCCATTCTCCTGGTTCCTCTTGCCTTTATCATAGTGGCAGCGGTGGAGTGCTGTTTTCGGGCAGACACTTGCTTCCCAACCTCGAAGGTGCCCCAGTACCGCTGTTGACGGCAAAAACTTTTCACTGGCCTAGGCAAATTAACAGCGTCAAGTCAATTATCGATCGATTTTCGCCGGAAACTTTACAGTATATTTGTCCCGGTGCAAATACTGGTTTTTTGCGGGGAAAAGGATCGATCGATCGAGCTTTTGAGAAATTAGCCAATCTGGATTTAGCTGTTTGTTTGCAGTCAAAACCTGAACCCTAAATGTATGCTACAAAATCAAAAAATGATCTGACGCGCTAATTATAGCGGTAAGGTGCGCCTAAGCTGTTGTGCATTTAAATTGTATATTTCGAGTCCCGATCAAAAATCGTCAAATCCTCTCCCCCTCTCCCCTTCTCCCCCTCTCCCTCTCTAGTACCATAGGCAATCTAGATGCAACACAGCTTAGCGCACCCTACATTATTCTTCAGTCACTTAGAAAGGAAGTTTGTTGGTGAAGTAGCGGTTGAAACCGCCGATTCTTACCGTGGAAAAAACTGTGGAAAAAACCGAAAAACAAAAAATGCTTGCCGGCGAATTGTATTTAGCTGCCGATGAGCAATTAATTTTAGATCGCCAGCGAGCCCGCCGCCTCGCCAGAACTTACAATTCAACCCGCGAAGACGAACCAGACAAACGGTTAGAAATTCTCGCCGAATGGTTCGGTGCAGTTGGCCCAAAAGTTGAAATCGAGCCACCTTTCTACTGCGACTACGGCAGTAATATTTATGCGGGAAACGGATTGTATATGAATTTTGGCTGCGTGATTCTCGACTGCAATCGAGTTAATATTGGCGAAAATTTATTGTGCGGGCCCAACGTACAAATTTACACCGCTTTTCACCCCACAGACCCGGAAATGAGAATTTCTGGCCTAGAACTCGCCGCTGAAATTAATATTGGCAATAATGTTTGGATTGGCGGCGGCAGTATTATTTGTCCAGGAGTCACTATTGGCGACAATAGCACGATCGGCGCAGGCAGTGTTGTTGTCAAAGATATTCCCGCAAACGTTGTGGCGGCGGGGAATCCTTGCCGAATCATCCGGCATCTACCTTGATGTGGTACGATCGACACAATCGTGCGATCGGCTCCTTGGAGCTTAACCAAAAAATTTTAGGTATTAGAACAGCCGGTTTAAGATTTTTCACGTAAAATCCCCGAAAAAAACCGTGCAATAAATCTCAAATCTAAAATCTAAAATCGCTTAATATCAAATCCGTTAGCATCGGAATAGTAAATTCGAGTTCACGGTTGACTGTTGACAGTGAACAGTCAACAGTCAACAGTCAACAGCCAACATCATTCCGGTGTTACCGGAAATGATATAATTTCTCGTTCCCGGTTTCCACACTACCAAGCTTTTCTTATGACGACTGCAACAGTTTATCCCAACGCTCCTGATCTCGGCACCGACGACTACATAGCAGTCGGTGTAGCTACCTGCTTCATCAAAGAAGAAGGCGAAGTTTTTGAAGTGCAAGTAATCGAAGCTATTCCCTCAGCAGCTTTAGAAGCAATTGTGAAGGGAATTCCCACATCCTATTTAATGGTTTGCGGGACGACTTTGGGAGCAGTGCTCGACGGCGAAACACCCAAAATGTTGCCAGAATTCCCGACATCCGCTCAGTTTAGCGAAGAATTTGGCTTTCGGGCGATCGCTGCTGCCCGCACTTACAAAATCCGCCCCCAAGCTCAACTTCACATTCCCTTGGGAACAGTTCGCAACGACTTTACTTATTCCTTAGAACGCAAAAGGGTGCTCAACTCCGAGCGCATCATTCGCACTGAAGACAATGTGAAACAGCACGAACACACTCACAAGGTTCTTTAAACAAATCCCGCAACTGGGGCAATTTAGCAGTGCCTCAGCCAGCGGATGCACGGAAAATAGTTTTGATTGTTGAGATGTAAATTAAAGATTTAACAAGTTTTTCCTTCATTAATAATGAACGAAAAACTTTTAATATTTCGTTATTAAGCAATACTGCGGACAGTTTTTGATTACCAACCGTAGAATAACGGTTTCAAGGCGATCGCGTACTCGAAATACCAACCGAAAATCAAGGGTTTCAGACTACGAACTAAAAACAGTCTGGACTATTGATTAATACACACACCAAACATCTCAACCTAAAATGTCTACTGCTCACATCACCTAAATAACATAAATTATTAACGACTGTAAACAAAAATTAAGTAGTTGATAAACTTTTTTAATTGGTCAAAAATGTGGTATGATATTATTCCTGTTTAACAAAGTGATATCAAATCGGGTAGCCTCGGAATTAATATTACCCACCGCTAGGACACGGCAGTGCCGTGTCCCTACAATTAATCTGGGTAGGGAAACGGCACTGCCGTGTCCTTTATATCATTTCGGTGCAACCGGAAACGAGAGGATCTGCTCGGGGGGAAAAAATTAAAAAATCCCCGCAATTATTGAATGCTAGTAGTTTAAGACGACTGGCAGGCGGGCGAGTAGATAGTAGGTGAGCTAAGGATTTCAATCTCACAAATTGGTCAAACCATGCGAAGCTTTGCGAGAGTAAAGTGGTGGAAATTAACTCAACTATTGCCAGCGGGATTAAAGGGCGAATACCATCTTGGGTATCAAACTGCGCTCTTAATTTTGGGGGGAACAATTCTGGCAGCTAGCATTACGGGTTGTATCAGCTATCAAAGCGTTCGCCGCTTGATTATCACCAAAAGCGAGCGAAATGCTTTGTTAGAAGTTAGGGAGCGGGCAAACAAGATCGATCGCTGGCTCGGCACTAGAAAGGCTGAGATCGAAATCCTCGCCCACACTCCTCCCGTTCGTTCGATGAATTGGTCAGTGGCACAGCCTTATTTAAAATCGGAAGTAAATCGACTGCAAGAATTCCAGCACTTGGCATTAATTGATCCCGACGGTTCTTATTTCACCACAAAAGTGGGCAGATCCTTGATTAATGTTAGCGACCGCCAACACTTCAAAAAGGCAATGGCTGGGGAAGTCTATGTTTCAGATCCTACCATTTCTCGCACGCTCAAAAAACCAAGAAGGATTGTTCCCATTTCGGCTCCAGTGTGGTCAAGTTCGGTAAATTCTCTTGATAAAACAACCGAAAAGCCGATCGGAGTAATGAACGGCGTCATTAGCATGGATCGAATTGCCGAAGTAGTAGGAAAGCTGGAATATGGGGCAGGAACTTACGCTTTTGTTCTCAATTCTCAAGGAGTGCCAATTGTCCATCCCGACGCTCGATTAATCGGAAATATCCACAAGCCGGCTCCGAGTCTTTTAGAGTCCGCAGATGCTAATTTGGCGAATGTAGCGCGGGAGATGGTTTATCAAAAAACGGGCATTGTGCTGACTCAAATCAACGACGCCAGAGTTTATGTTGCCTATCTTCCTTTAGAACAAGCTGAATGGTCGATCGCCGTTGTAATTCCCCGCGACAATCTCGAAAAAGAACTCCTTCCTTTCAAGATACTAGCAGTAGCCGCCGGCGTACTTGCCGCCGCAGCTATTTTCGCAACAATGGTGGCGCTCAAGCTGTTTGTCCTAAATGGCATTCGCAGTCGCACAGAAGCCCTTCTCCACCGCTTGACCGGCCGCATTCGCGCTTGCTTGGGCCTCGATCGCATCCTCCAAACTACAGTAGACGAACTCGGTACTTTACTGAAGCTCGATCGAGCAATTTTCGCATGGTACGACCCCCGACAAGATACTTTAGAATTTGGCTGGGAATATTGCCGGGAAGGTTTGCCGGGGCGCTTGGGAATCTTTGGTGTTCCAGGAGGGCCCTCTGGAGATTTAGCTGCACGGCTTCACCGCTGCGAAACGATACTGCTACATAAAACCGCCGCCCCTGATGCCACAGCGTCTGAGGAACACGCCCATATCGAACTCACAAATCGTCACTACGCAGCAGTACCCGTACTAACTCAGAATCATCGGCTTGGATATCTGTTTGCCTGTGCAAAGCGCCGGTTTGCGACTCCCGACGAGGTGGAAGTTTTGGAAGCAATTGCAGACTCGCTGGCGATCGCAATTTCCCAATCCCAACTCCACGGGCAAATTCAAGAAGAAATCCAACTTTTGGAAGAAGTATTAGCCAAACTCATAATCACCGAAGAGCATTTAGTACAAAGCGAAAAAATTACAATTGTGGGTCAACTAGCCTCCGAAGTTGCTCAGGAAATTAATAACCCGATTAACTTTATTTACGGCCGCCTGATTCACCTCAATGATTATATCAAAGATTTGCTTAGTATAATTCGCCTCTATCGAGAACAATATCCTGAGCCTGTGCCACGAATTGCCAAAAAAATAGAGCGTTGCGACCTAGATTTTATCAGCAAAGAGTTGCCACAAATCCTCAATTTTTTGAAAATAGGAGCCGATGGCATTCGCCAGATAGTCCTGGCTTTGAGGAAATTTTCACTTCCTGACGAAGCCAACAAAGAACACGCCAACGTTAATGAGAGCATCGACAATCTTTTGCTGTTGCTGGCTCACAGACTGGAGCAAAAAATATTAGTAGTCAAGGAGTACAACAACCTGCCACCAATTTTTTGTTATCCCGGTCAACTGAGCCAGGTATTCGCGAGTCTGATCATCCATGCTATAGATGCAGTTAAAAGTATTGAAAATTCCGCTCAAATTATTACAATCAAAACCGATATTGTCGAGGAATATAAAGGCAGATTTATTGTTGTAGCGATCGCCCACAATGGCTCAATTATTCCGCCGGAAATTCAACCCAGAATATTTGAGGAGTTTGGTCATACTAAATCCTTTAAAAATTTTACCGGGTTGGAGTTGTCGGTTTGCTATAAAATTATTGTAGAATTGCACGGCGGCCGCCTGACAGTTGAATCTCCGGTTCAACCTCAAATTAAATCTCAAACTGGGGGCGGTGCTGAATTTAGGGTAAAATTGCCGATCGTTTGATATCGCATTTGGCCGCCAGAGAAACCCGTCGCAAATCTTGCTAGCAAGCTGCGCGAAAAGCTTAATTTCGGTTTGTACTGATACCAATTTTTTATGAGGTTGCATAGAATCTGATCCCCCCTAGCCAAGAGGGCGGGCACGGGGGCACCGCCCCTACAAAGGGGGGGACAAGATTCCTCTCAAAGTCCCCCTTCTTAAGGGGGATGCGAGGGGGATCGAGATATGTGCAACTTCACATTAAATTGGTATGAGGACTTTAGCCATAAAACAGAGGGCTGAAGTCCTCACTACAAACCTAACGATCATTTGTTAACCCAAATTGCTATGATAGGATTATGGAAATAATAAAGGTGCAACCACAGCAAACAACCAGCCTCCCATGACTAAGACTTCCGCAACAATTAATAAAATATTTCTGTTCATTTTCAAATTAAGCATTTTCACATTAAGAGCGATCGACAAAAGAGCGAATTTTCTTCCACCAAGCAGCAGGCGAATCTTCCGGGCGATAGGCGGCATCAAACATCGACAAAATTAGCGGCAAACCCCCCACCTTCGCACTCATCAACAAGTGCATTGCCAGACAAAATACCAATACCACCCAACCAGAAGCGTGTAAATAATACCAAACCTGCGTCAATTCCCCAGCCGGCAGCCATTCTTCCTTAACCATACTGCCAGAAGCGATCGCCCAAGTCAGTGCCAGCAACATCAACGTGTTCACAATCCGGTGCAAACTGTACCACCAAATCGGTTTTCCCAACTGCGTTAGTTTCCCAAAAGAATCCGGCTGCACCAAGCGTTTTTGACCTGCGTGGAAACTGTACAATGCAAAAGCCGGCATTATTCCTAACAGCAACATCTTGCCAAAAGTGCCGTGAATCCCGATAATATCTGCAATCTGGGGCACGGGGACTTTGCCAAACCGCCCATCGTAGGTGTTGTAAACCAGAAATGCGCTCACAATTGCTAAAAGGGCGATCGCAGCGTTAACCCCGTGCAGTAACCTGAGCAGCAGTGGCTGGTACAATCTAGATGGCGGCATCGTTAATTCTGCTAGTTGATAAATAATCTTTTACATAATACAGCTAAGCGCAAATTTTTTCAACCCTCGCCAATTGTGAAATAAATCTGAAATAAAAATGAAAACATTATGATAAAAACGCAATAATATCAAAATTAAGTGTAAACTAAAACAGTCAAGAGGAACACTTTATTTATAACACCTAACACTTTACAAAAATGGATGCAGCCACTACCATCTTACTTTCCTTGGGACTAGCAGCAGATGCTTTTGCTGTCGCTGTTTCGAGCGGTTTAGCAATCAAACACATGAAGGTCAATAAAGCTTTAAAAATTGCCTTATTTTTCGGAGGTTTTCAAGCTTTAATGCCCGTAATAGGATGGTTAATCGGTCTTAGTTTTAGTTTTTTGATAACACCGATCGACCATTGGATAGCTTTTGGGCTGTTGAGTTTCATTGGCGGGAGAATGATTTACGAATCGCTGCAAGGCGAAGAATGCGAGAAAAAGTTCAATCCCTTAGATACGGGGACTTTGATAACGCTGTCGGTGGCGACGAGTATCGATGCCCTCGCAGTTGGTATCGGATTTGCTGTCCTGAAAGATTCTATTGCTCTTGCGGTGACTGCGATCGGATTTATTACTTTCTTTTTAGCCTTTGCAGGCGTGTTTATCGGGAACAAGTGCGGCAACTTGTTTGCTAATAAAATTGAGATATTGGGCGGAGCAATTTTGATTTTTATTGGCAGCAGAATCTTGTTTATGCACTTGACAGAACTGCCATTAGTCATTAGTCATTAGTCATTAGTCAGCAGTCATTAGTCAGTAGTCATTGGTAATGGAATGGGTAATTGGGAAAAAGGTAATTGGCAAAAAGATAATTGGGAATTTTCCCAAATGACAACTGACAACTGCTTTCCTAACAACTGACAACTGACAACTGACAACTGACAACTGACAACTGACCAAAAAATGCTATAACAGCAATATTGCGTTAAAGGATAAAAATTTTGTGCTGAAACTTTACGGCGGAGCCCGCAGCAGGGCCTCAATTGTCAAGTGGTATCTAGAAGAAATAGGAATTCCTTACGAATTCGTCACCCTGGATATGCAAGCAGGGGCACACTTGCAGCCAGAGTATCTCGAAATTAACCCGATCGGCAAAGTACCGGCAATTGTTGATGGAGATTTTAAACTTTGGGAATCCGGCGCAATTCTGCTATATTTAGCTCAAAAACATGGTAAAATGCCAGACACTTTGGAGCAGCAAGCTCAAATCGTGCAGTGGGTCACGTTTGCTAACGCCACCCTGGGGCCGGGAATATTTACAGAAGCAACTCGCGATCGCGAAACTCCCAAGTTGTTAAAACCGTTAAATGAAATCTTCGAGAAACAGCCATTTTTAATGGGTGATGAATTCGGCGTCGCCGACGCAGCAGTCGGGTCAATTTTAGCCTACATTCCGATGATGCTAAAACTCGACCTCAGTCCTTATCCGGCTGTTGTAGATTACATCAAGCGGATCACAGAAAGACCGGCATTCAAAAGTGCGATCGGCGGTAGCTGAAGCAAGGCACTACACGGATTAATTATTCATCTCTCTCTTCTCTTCCTCTGCGGTCTCTGCGGTCTCTGCGGTTAAATCATTCCGAAACAACCGTAAACGAGATCAGCCCAAAAACTCAACACGTAAAAGCAGGAGCAATTCATAAATTGCCCCTGCTTTTAGCAAAATCAAACTTATCTGAATCCTACAGCCGCCTGCCAAACAAAAGCCAGCAGCAAGAAAAATACGGGAATGACCGGCAAAACATTAACCAAAGGCTCAAAAATCGAATAAGCTTCGGGCAGTTTTGCTAAGAGTAATGCAGCTTCCATGAATCAACCTACCTATCCAACACAATTTTCATAATTGTCGCATATCTTCACCCACGGCAATCATGATCGATCGACTCTCGGTGCAAGCCAGTAGGCAAACTCTTCAGTAAATCGATCGGCAAAAATCGCCTCCCGCATCCTCCCAGTAAAGCGAATCAACTCCGTCACATTGTGAATCGCAAGCAAAGTATACCCCAGCACTTCGTTAGCCCGCGCCAAATGGGCCAAATAAGCCCGACTGAATTTTTGGCAGGTATAACAAGGACAAGACTCATCCAGCGGAGCAAAATCGTCCCGGAACCGAGCATTTTTCAAACTCCAGCGTTCCCCACCAACAAAAGCCGTCCCGTGGCGGGCCAGCCGAGTCGGAATCACGCAGTCAAACATATCTACCCCACTCGCCACCGCCAGCGCCATTTCCCGATAAGTCCCAATCCCCATCAAATAACGCGGTTTATTGGCCGGCAACAGGGGCGCAGTCACCTTCACAATCTCTGCGATCAAATCCCCCGATTCCCCCACACTAACGCCGCCGATGGCGTAGCCTGGTAAATCCAAATCTACCAACTGGTTCGCCGCGCGCGATCGCAAATCAGGGAAAACGCCCCCCTGGACGATGCCGAACAAAGCTTGATCCGGACGCGAGTGAGCTTGAATGCAGCGTTGCAGCCAGCGGTAAGTGCGATTTGTGGCCGCCTCCACCTCCTCCCGTGTAGCCGGGTAAGGGGGACACTCGTCAAAGGCCATAATCACATCGGCGCCCAACTGATTCTGAATTTCGATCGATCGTTCCGGCGTCAAATTAATCATGCGGCCATCGCGGGGAGAGCGAAAAGTCACCCCATTCTCAGAAATAGTCCGCATTTGGCTCAAGCTAAACACCTGAAAGCCACCCGAATCCGTCAGCATCGGGCCCGGCCAAGCCATGAATTTATGCAATCCGCCCGCGCCTGCGACAATTGCTTCCCCCGGCTGCAAGTGCAAGTGATAAGTATTTGCCAAAACCATTTGAGAACCCGCCGCCTCAAGATGTGCAGGTGTCAAAGTTTTGACATTAGCTAGCGTCCCCACTGGCATAAATTTAGGTGTTTCCACAACACCGTGGGGAGTAGCAAAAACCCCTGCACGCGCTTGGGTATGGCTGCAATTAGCCTGACATTTAAAAGAAAATTTCGCCTTGTCCTCAGTCATTAGTCCTCGATGCTCGTTAACCGCTACTCGGCCGTCCGTGTTATTTGAGATGTTGCACCATTCTCAATTACTTGTTTAGGAACAGGCTTTTCGGCCTGTTCCACAAGAAAATTCACTCTTTGTGGAACAGGCCGAAAAGCCTGTTAAGCGAGAATGGTGCAAGATGTGAGTGTTATTTAATCTATTGTTGTTGACATCGCGACAAAAAACTCATGACCGAGAATTTCTAGATGGTACCCGCCACGTGATTTATCCGTGGAATCAATCCAAAACCGACAATCGAAAATCCTCAAGCCCCCGAATTTATCTCGCGCAAGTCAATCCAAAATCGACAATCGAAAATCTAAAATCGAATGACCCCGCCCAAAAACGGAGACAAGTTTCCGACAATCGTCGTGGAGGGCAAAAAATTTTAGACCTTAGTTCTACCTCCCAGATTCACGGCGCTGCGAGTAAATCTAAAATCTAAAATCTAAAATCTAAAATCGACTGACCATTAAAAGGGGGAATCATCATCATCCAATTGCAGATCCCAGTTGCCTGAGAGTACCTGATCGACAACCGCATCCAAAGCCGCAGCATTTAAATTCCGGGCGAATTGTTCTTGCAAAGGATTGGAGAGGGGAATTAACCGCAACAGCCGTCCGTCTTGAACCAAGTCAAAATAAGCACCATCGACCGGGGACTGTTTCAGTTCCAGGTAATCAAAACTATACACGTTCAAATAAAGCGCATGATTGGCAATCAGGGTAGAACGGTGGGGGTTGGCGAAGACTTCGAGTACATAACCTTCCCCTTCGCTATAAATCTGGCCATCTTGTATGTGAAGGTAGCGGACACGTCCTAAATCAAACAGCAATCTTTTGATATCGCGTTTGTTGACGACAATCCCTGTATCGATGATGCAAGGAGCAACTACCCTGTTATTCAATTGATCGTGACTCATGGAGTAAAAGCCTCTGTTGTAGTGTATGTTCCCGTCTTGAAAATCAGGGAGTTAGCTAGAATTTTTGGGAAGGGAAACGCGGATCTTGAGTTTAGTCTTTTTAGATAGGGAGCTTTGGGATCGCTGCCGACAGAGGTTTTCCGGGGAAAAGAGCGGGCGACAGGAGGAATGCTCGATCCAAAAAACTAGGGTGTTACAGTCCAATTCTGGCACACGCTAATCGATTGACAACTGCATACCAGATGAAAAATTTTCTATCTTATGGTGCATGATAAATGGGTTCGCTCTACGATCGACTTTTTCCGGAATCAAGGCGCTGCCATCGCAGCCGCAGTCGCTTTTTATACTTGTTTGCCGGTACCGGTGTCTTGGACTTTGGAGTTTCGGGGCATTGCCCGCTTGGCACCGGCGATCGGGCTTTTGATTGGGGGGATGGTGGGACTGGCGGATGTTGGGTTGCAGTTGTTGGGAATGCCTGCTCTGACTCGATCGGCCTTGGTGGTAGTCTTGGGCATCGCGGTGACTGGCGGGCTGCACCTAGACGGGGCAATGGACGCGGCGGACGGGCTGGCTGTACCCGACCCCGTGCGTCGGCTGGAAGTCATGCGGGACAGCGTTACAGGGGCTTTTGGGGCGATGGCTGCGATCGCGATCGTGCTGCTGAAAACTGCCGCTCTCTCGGACTTGAATAACTATCGCTGGCTGGCTTTGATGGGTGTCGCGGGTTGGGGGAGGTGGGCCCAACTGGTGGCGATCGCCCGCTATCCCTATCTCCGGGCAGAGGGTAAGGGAGCTTTTCACAAGGAATCGATTTATTCTCCTTTTGATTTTATACCGGGAGTGCTGTTGCTGCTGAGTTTGAGCGTGGTGCAAGTTGTCTTGGAGGGCGATCGGTGGCTGTTGGCGGTGGGGATGGCTTTGGGGGGAAGTGCGATCGGGATTTTTGCCGGAGCCTGGTTTAACCACCGTTTGGGCGGCCACACGGGCGATACTTACGGTGCTGTAGTCGAGTGGACGGAGGCTTTATTGCTGTGTCTTTTGGCGGCTTTGGAAGGTTGATTAAAAGTAAGATTTTTTCTCACATTTGCTAACAATCAGTTACATTTGCCTTCTGGTGTTCATGTCATATAGAATGAATTTAGCCACTCAGATGTAGGTGAAAAACCTTGGTAGTACGCAACCGCTATATAAATAAGTTGCCTCTACATTATCAAAGCAAATAATCAGATTGGCGTGGGGCTGTAAGCGATAACCAAGCTGAAGGCAAGAATATAAGTGCTTGTAGAAAATTCTACGGGCATCGGTTGATACGCCTTGGTTGAGATCTGATCTCAACTTATGTATTTGTTAGCAAATGTTAGCAAAAAAGTATCGGTTAAATTGTTTCTGAGTTAACGGCATCATTCTGCATCATCCAAACGAAAAAGCTGAGGATTTGCTCGACAGGGGGCAGAGGATAGACGGATAAGTCGATCGTCACAGTTTGGTTTTCGAGTTGGATAAATTGCCATTGAATGCCATTACTCACGCTCCCATAAATGATGGGGATGTTTTTTTCTTTGGCTTGATTGAAGCGTTGAGCGGCAACCATTTCGGCAATACACTGACCCAATCCGCTTTTGAGGTCGGTCTTTTTAGCTTCGACAATTACAACGGCGGGGGCTTCAATTTCTAGGACTTCGGACGATCGCGTCAGCAGAAAATCAAACACTCCATTCAGTCCGACAGCTTCGTCGATGGTGAAATCTTCGCCGGAGAAGAGGCTAATTTGGCGATCGAGAATCCGCCTCACTTCCAGCAGTACGGGATAGATGATTCCTTCCGATCGCGCTTTTTCACTTCCCGATGTAGCGACGATGGGGAGGCTATCATTGAGAGTACCGCTGAGAATGTCTGAGGGTGCGATCGGGTTTAGCGGAGGTATAAAGCGAGTTCCCTCTTGGACTGTGAGACCGAAAGCTTGTTTCGCTTTGGCGATCGTAGTAAATTGACTGTATGGCATAATTTTTTCTAGTTGACCATTATAGGTTTTGTTTCGCTATTAATTACTGTAAATGATATTAATCGCAGCTACAATTCTCCTCGAACGGTACGGTGTTGCAAGGGAAATAAGTCATCGAGTTGAGTTACGGATTATTGGTCGGGTTGTCCTGTTTTGTCGAGTACAGTGCGAATCGAAACTCTACCCAACAAAAAGTGGCGTTGCTGATTTACGGTATGAAGGGCTAAATATGCAAGTCATATCAAATCCGTTAGCATCGGAATAGTAAATTCGAGTTCACTGTTGACGGTTGACTGTTGACAGTGAACAGTGAACAGTCAACCGTCAACCGTCAACCGTCAACATCATGTATGAGTGTAACCGGAAATGATATCAGAGAAACCACTATCCACAAAGCTTCTGGATTTTTAACTATTTTTTTTGATGCCCTGATTAAGCAACGCCGACCAGTTTAATATACAAAATTTGATTAAACTTAACTCTTGTTTTTGAAGCTTTTACCTATTGTTCAAGCATTATTTTCAACCAATTTAACAAATAGTAGTGAGATCAGCGTGCGCCAAGACTTTGCAGGTGACGAGAAACCGGGTTTCTGCGACAAATTTCGGTTGAGTACGAAAAATACACTCAGAAACCCGGTTTCTGAGATCGTGCGCTATAATTCCTGTCGTTGGGTGGCGATAAACCGGATTTTTTCACCTAATACCCCTGACTGTCATGGCATATTTTGGTTAAAAAACCCGGTGTTAAATGAAGGGAAAATGCAACGGCAAATTTTCCATTCATTCTCAATTTTTACGCTTTCGGCTCAACCCAAAAAGTCATCCCCTCAACCCTCAAACCTTTGCCGCGAGTGCCGCAATATTGACCGTTAGCAGTAACAGGAGTATCGCCCACATTCTGGATGTGAGCCGTATAAAATACGTCATACTTATCAGCTTGCGGCCCAGTCAGCCGCGCGGCAAATCCCTCAATCCGCTTGGCTTTGCCCCGGAATCCAGCTAACTCCCCTTCCGAGATCCAAGCAGTATCGCCAACTCCTTCAACGTGAGCCATGTACTGCAAATTTAAACCGGCAACGGGAGGCTCTATTTTAATTTGAAATCCTTCCACGCGGCGGCCTTGAGCTTTAGTACCCGCGTATTCTCGATCGCTAAAAGTTCGATCGCCAATTCCTTGAATGTGCGCCAACACTTTTAAACCCACAGGCGCCACTGTTTGGGAACTCGCAGACGGCGCGATCCAAACTTTGATGCCCTCTATTCTCAAAGCTTTACCGCGAGTGCCACAATATTCGCCGTTGGAGGACACGTCGGTGTCGCCGATATTCTGAATGTGAGCGTTATAAAATACGTCGTATTTATCAGCTTGCGGCCCGCTCAATCGCACTGCAAATCCTTCAATTCGTTTCGCTTGACCCCGAAAACCGGCCAATTCTCCCTGACTGAGCCAAGGAGTGTCGCCCACACCTTCGACGTGAGCCATGTACTCGACATTTAAGCCGGGAATTGGGGGATCGATATTAATTTGAAATCCTTCGACGCGCCGCCCTTGACCTTTAGAGCCCGCGTATTCTTGAGCACCGAAAGTTCGATCGCCAATTCCCTGAATGTGCACCAAAACTTTGATTCCCAAAGCGCCCTCTACTGCCACCGCTGGTTGAATGTCCCTAGGTGCTCCAAAAACAATGTTCCCGGAACCGGTTGTCTGAAGAGACTTAGGTACTTCCACACTGGGAACAATAATCACCTCGTGCATGGGGGCAGAAGGTGCGGGGGATTCCAAAATCTGGATCTGTGGCGCAACTGTAACTTGTTTCGGTGCCACATTTCCTGACGGGATGACAATCACTTCTGGCAAAGGTTCGGCGCTGATTTTTTGTTCTGGCGCTGGTTTAAATGCGGGTTCGACTTTTGCAGGTGCTGCTTTTACCATCTCAGCAATGGTTAATTTGCCTCTGGAAATGGCTACGGCTATTTGTTTGCCAAAAGCGGCGCTGACTGTTTCTTCGAGGATTACCCACTGTTCGTCGTCTAATTTGTCTTGCTGTTCCACCAGGGCGAGGACTGCTGAAACTGGGTGTTTGCCGCTGACTAAGGATTCTGCGTCTGAATGCAGTTGAGTTGGGGTTGATTCGGAAATCGCGCGCAGCAGTTCGCGGGCTCTGGCATGAACTGATTGTAAGGGCGCGAAGTCGCTTTGTTCGCGGTGGGCGATCGCCAATACTCGATCGATCACTTTCAATGCTGCATCGCGAATTTCTGCTTTACCTTCAGAAGCGGAGGCAGTCTCGACTAAGTTTTGAATGTCTTTGAGGGAAGTAATTTCTCCTGGGGCGATCGCGGATTTGTTTGCTTCGAGAGCTTGTTTTTGGACTGCGGCAAAGTTGCGGCTGTAGGCGGCTACTTCTTGCAGCAAGCTGTCAGAGGGAGGAAGGCCGGAGTCTTGCAGTTGTTTTGCTGCTTGGGATAGGCGATCGGCCAAATTAGCATAAGTTTCAGATAGTCGGGCTATTTGTTGTAGCAAATCTTTATGAGCTAGTTCCATATGGGTCTTGCAGTAAATATTTAACTTGCTGATTATAGACGTTGAGCGTCTTCTGAAGGTAGAAGGCAGTAGTCATCAGTCATTAGTCCGAGGGAAGAAGAAAAATGCTCCCCCTCTCCGACTCCTCCACTCGGACACTCTCCGACTCCCGCACCCAGACACCCGGACACTCTCCGACTCCCCACTCTCCGACTCCTCCTCTGGCATCCCCCATGTGATCGCCGTCACAACCGTGCAAAGAATTAGTCACACTCTGCGACTCCGGCTGTCACGAGTGGCCCGTAACAATGTCACACCTATCGAGCAATAGCCGTCACTGCTGATTCTGTGAAAACATTCGATACTTAGGCTTGAACCAATAAAATCCCGAAGTGTTATGGTACTAATTCGCGACCTCGCCCAGCAAGCTCTGGCTCTGGGCTATCTAACCCTTGAAGCCGAAAATCAACTGCGGCGGATGTTAACTACCACCAAATATGACTTGGAAGACTTAAATGCTTTTATGGCTTTGCAACTAGCAGCTATGTCCGGAGGAGTGAAACAAGAGTCTCGTGAGCTGAAAAAATTTGAAATCTTTGGCGAGACGGCTTCCGAAACTTCCTGTTAGTAATTAGTTGGCTTTTGATTAGTTAAAATTTAGTAAGGGACATTTCTACAGTGCAGGTTCGTGAAGTTGTAAAACAAGCTATTGCCGCTGGATATCTGAGTTTGGAAGCAGAAAATGAAATGCTGAAATTTTTTTCCTCAGCCAAGGGTGATTTGGAAGATTTGAATGCTTTTATGAGCTTGCAGTTAGCTGCAATGGCTGGTCGGGTGAGGCAAGAGTCTTTGGAATTGATAAAAATGCCAGTTTTTCCAGATAGGAATTAATTTTTTTTCAGTTATCTGGTCAGGTAGATATTAATTCTTATACTCACTAAAGGCTGGTTATGTATAGTTATTTTGCTGATTTATATACTCATTAATTTAAAAAATATTGGTATTTTGGTTCAATGGGTGTTGAGCAAGTTAAATAAAATTGAAATAAATATTAAAATGAATATGTCAGTGGATAGTGAGGAATTCACTCGTCAAAGGTCAGGCTTGGATGACCAGACCTGTCAAGGCGTAGTCAAAGTGTTTGCTTCGTAAAAGTTGAGCATTATTATTGAAAAGTTATGTATTGTTAATACTCTATCAAATGGAGAAGATTTATCGATCGCCCCAAGCAGAGATTTCAAGCGTTTGAGCCACTTTTTAGGCGTTGCATAATTGCGGGATAATTTTGATTGTTTTTTTGGGGGATGGGCTCTCGTAGTCCGAAGGCGTGTATTTTCACACCAGGCGGAACACCCCACAATATATTAGTGTCAACTTAAGCTTTTAGTCCGCCAGTCCTCCCGCTCACCCGGAAGTCCGCCAGGGAATGAATTCCCTGTCTCATAGCGAAAGTCCTCTCAAAGAGGACTGAAGAACTCATTAGTCCTCTTTGAGAGGACTTTGACTTTGAGACTCTTGCTGAAACCCCTGCCGGAATGAGGGTTTAACGTTAAGTTGACACCAATGCCCACAATAATCATCCTCAAATTGTGTAAGGCCCCTTGTTCACCATTTGGACAGGTATAGCTGGGATGAGGGCAAACAATTTATGAGCAGTGATTAACTGGACTTGGTATGAAACAGCTAATATTATTTACCCTCCATCGACCGCAATAAAATTAGTTGGTAGTGAGGATTTTGACCGTCATAAAACTCGCTCGTACTTCCCGTCACTACAAACGTTATAACGGTTATTATACCCACTTTTATATAATCCTTGAGACTATTTCCTACGAGCTCGGCGCTCTAACTCTTTAATTACTCTCAGAACAAACAGCGACATTAAAGCGCCAATTAATGCCAGTTGCCACAACCCACATCCGGCAGCAGTTCCTAAAGCTGCTGACACCCAAATAGCGGCGGCAGAGGTGAGGCCGTGAACTTCAACTTTGCCTCTTTCCTGGTGATTTTGCCGCAGGATTTCTCCGCCTCCCAAAAACCCAATCCCGGCAGCAATCCCTTGAATTACGCGCGCTACAGCATCTCCTCCGTTTTCATTTTTCCCCATTGCCAGCGGCATTAAAACAAACAGTGCACAACCCATACTAACTAGCATATGAGTTCTCAATCCCGCTGGTTTGTTTCTGAGTTGGCGCTCCCATCCAATAATTCCGCCAACAAACATGGCTAGGCACAACCTTAACAGTATGCCTAGCCAATGATCGGGAGACCACAAGTTAGCGATCGACAATGTTTTACTGCAAATAATTAATCCGAATAGCCCAATATTAGCGGAGCACGATGTCCGATCGCAATCTCACTGCCAAATCTTGTTCCGGGCGAATCACGAGCACGTCAACGCTGCGCCGCCCCAACAATACTCCAGCTAAAGCGCCGATCCCAGCGCCTCCTAATACTTCTTCAGTCGCGATCGCTTTGTCGCCGGTAATGCCTGCGAGTGCAGCAGCTGCTGCTGCACCCAAGGCTGCACCTTGCGCTACTGAACCTGTGCCAGCACCTTTTTGGACTCTTTCGGTTCGGGTAATAATTCCTGAATTTCCGTCAATCCGATAGCGTTGGCGGCGGCTGATAATTAACTCTCTGGCAACAAATTGAGTACCAATTTGATTGCCTCTTCTGACAGGTTGCAGTGCCCCGACAATCTGGCTGCCTGCGGGGATTAATACTCTGCCTTGAGGTGTGCGGATGTCTTGCGCTACTGTTAAAGTTAAAGGTGCAGTTTCTTCGCGGGTGACAACTATTTTGTCTTTTTCATAGCTAACTGGAATTACACTGCCCGACGGAATTCGGATGCTATCAAATTGGGAAATTCGTTGTTGGGCTTCTGCGGGAGTAGCTACCACCAGCGGCGCGCTGGTTCCCACTGTAATGCCCAGTGCGAGGATTGCTGCTGTTGCTGAACGCCATTTTTGAGAAGTAATCATATAAATTGTCTCCTTGCTTCGGTTTTTGTTTACTTAGGAACGCACTACTGCTAAATTTGTTTCTGGTTTCGCATTCATCTGATGTTTTGATTATGGCAGGCTGGAATTCTACCAGTTGGGAAGATAAGGTTGATAATCAAGAAGTTGAAAATTTGGAAAAATCGAGAAAATCCCCAATACAGGGGCGATCGGGAAGATAAGGAAGATAGTCAACAGTCAACAGCCAGTTGATTTGAGATTTGAGATTTGAGATTTGAGATTTGAGATTTGACTCCACAGATGAATCTGGAAGCTGGAAAGTAGGTGTAAAATATTTCGCTTGTCAACAGTCAACAGTCAACAGTCAACAGTCAACAGTCAACAATCAACAGTCAACAGTCAACAGTCAACAGTCAACAATTAATTGTTGAGAGCGTTTAAGGCTAGCAATCCAGCACCGAAAGCTGGTTCGTATCGGGGCGAAATTACCTTAGCTTTTGGGGCGATCGCACTTATGGCCGCTTCAAACCGACCTCGGCAATTTGCCTCTCCACCCCACACACCTCCTACGATCACAATTTCAAATTCTTCTGTTTGGTTAAATAGCGCTGAAATGGCTATTTTTGTTGAATAGGTTAATTCGGCCACAGCATTATTGATAATGCAGTCAGCGACGCGATCGCCCTCTGCTGCTGCTCCCTCGACAATCGGCGCTAAAGCAGCAATTTCTTTGACTCCCCAACCGCGCCCGTAAACGACTTCTACCAATTCTTCTAGGTTATTGAGGCCTAAATGCTCTTGAAATTTTTCCGCAAGCACAGTAAAATCTTCGCGTCCGTCATAGAACTTCAAAGCAGCTTGCAAACCCTGAAGGGCGATGTTATATCCGCTGCCTTCATCGCCTAAAATGTATCCCCAACCGCCGACTCGTTTAGTTTTCCCGTGACGGTTTTGCCCGAAAACAATCGAACCGGTTCCTGAAATAACGGCGATACCCACTGGATGGCCTGTACCGCCAGCAAGTGCGATCGCGCAGTCGCTGGAAATTACTATATTCCTGGGCAGGAACGATCGGGTTACTGGTAAAGTATTCGTCAACTGCAAGTTCTGCACTACAAATTGCACTATTTCACGATCTTTTGGACGCCCGACGCCTGCTAGTCCCAGACCAATTGCTTCTATGTTGAGATTGCCTACAGGCTCGACCTGAGCGGACAGAACTGCTCGTTCGATCGCCAATTGGATGGATTGTTTTGCTGTCTCAATTCCCAGGGTTTGATAATTGGACGGCCCTGCTTCACCCCGTCCTAAAACAAGGTGGTTGTCATCCATTAAAAGGCAGATAGTTTTAGTGCCGCCGCCGTCGATGCCGAATACGTAGCTCATGAATAATTTAGATAATAATAGAGCAACCCAGATTAACAGATATCTCTCTATTCTACGCTTTGTACAATCAGATTAAACTGAGATGTTGCACCATTGTCAATAAGCCTTTTATGAACAGGCTTTCCGGCCTGTTCCACAAGAAAATTAATCTCCTGTGGAACAGGCCGGAAAGCCTGTTCTTCAGAATGGTGCAAGATGTGAGATTAAATCGACAGAGCAATGCTAATAATAATTAAACCTAATAATGCTAACCAAACCAGATGGCGCTGACACCAATTTTTGATTGATTGCAGCCCGTCGCCGCTGCTGTAAGGGATCGTCTGTGGCACAAGTGGCTCAGCTCGATCGTGATAAAGCGTGCATTCTTTGGCAAAGGGACGCTGCGGGTAGTTGCAAGTGTCGTCTTCGTGATAAATACAGGTAGCGCACAGAAATTCTTCGGGTTTCGCTCGATAAAGAGGGATACCCGGATGACCGAAAGCTTTGAGGGGGATTTTGCAGTGTGCACAGGCGAGCGCTTGGGCGTCTACAGGTTGGTGACAGCGGGGGCAATCAGGCATAGACAGCAGGGTTATGGGGTAATGTGGTCGGTAGGCTCATTAGCGGGTTTTCCGAACGCCGATTAGCGCGATCGGCTCGCCATCAGGCGGCTGGATGCTCCAAAATAGAAAGGTAGGTGTGCGCTGATGTAACTTTAAGTTTACAGATGGTTTCGCAGCGACAGCAGGCGACCTGAGCCGATCGGGAATGAAAGGGCAAACAGTAGGAAAAATCTATGGATAACAATAGCAACTTACTCAAACAACTGGTAATGCTGGGCATTGGTACTACCTCTCTGGTAGCCGAGAAATTACAGGAAGCTAGCGAGCAATGGGTCAAAGATGGCAAAATCAATCCCGAGCAAGCCAAAACCTTTGTCGATGACGTGACGGATCACCTCAAGTCTGAGCAGGGCAATTGGGATACGCAGTTGCAGCGGCAATTGCGGAATATTCTCCAAGATATGGGAGTTCCCCGACAGTCCGAAATGGATGAGTTGCGGGGAAGGCTCGATCGTTTGGAACGTCAGATGCGGGATTTAGAAAACCGTAACTGGCGCTGAGTTCGATCCTCTTCGAGGGCTTCGCTAACGCCCGCGAGGAGTTCGCTGCTATCTTGTGATAAGATTGTCACCCGAAGGCAGAAGGCTAAAAAAGGCACTTATGTAGAAGCCACTTATGTAGAATTACAAACATTCTGACTTCATACTTTTGCCTTTAAAATTATCTGGTACCTGCCGTTTTTTGGTGGAAAAGTTCAGATAAATTTTGGTGGTTCTTGTTGTACTAGATGTCTTAGATATCTGAGATATCGCGGTTAAAAGTATTAGGAGGATTAATTTTGCGAGGAGTTCTAGTCAGCTTGGGGGTAATGCTGGTTTGCTTTGTGTTTTTGATAGTCGCTCAAATGGGCGGTTCTGGGTCCCAAGCAGTTGCAGCCGAATTGAACAATCTTTTACCAGAGACTGCTATTGAGAAGTTATCAGCACAGTCTGTGAATGAAAATAACTTGCTAGTAGCTGATGCTACTTTACCGGAGGTACCAGCTACTATCGCTGGCAATAACATGACTGATAATACTGAGAAAACTGTCACCACAGATTCAGGTCTGAAATATGTGGAATTGAAAGAGGGTAATGGGGCGACTCCAAAAACCGGGCAGACGGTTGTGGTACACTACACTGGGACTTTGGAGGATGGCACGAAGTTTGACAGTTCGCGCGATCGCAATTCTCCTTTTCAGTTCAAAATTGGCGTGGGTCAAGTAATTAAGGGTTGGGATGAAGGTGTCGGTACTATGAAAGTGGGAGACCGCCGCCAATTGATTATTCCCCCTGAACTCGGTTACGGTGCTCGCGGTGCGGGCGGGGTGATTCCTCCTAATGCTACGCTGATTTTTGATGTGGAATTGTTGAAAATCGCTGGCTAGGTAGCTCAAAACCTAATTCAACGTAAAACTTTTACGGCGTTTAGAAACCCGGTTTTTTTAAGAAACCGGGTTTTTGGGTATGTTCTGGTGGATTTACGATCGCTTCGGAGATGCCAGATTGCGAAAGCAGGTAAATTGGGCGTCGAATAATAGTTTGATGATTCCTGTGGGGCCGTTTCTGTGTTTGGTAATAATTACTTCGGCAATTCCGCGATCGGGGGAATCAGGGTTGTAATATTCATCGCGGTAGAGCATAATTACTAAATCTGCGTCTTGCTCGATACTATTATGAGCGTACAATCCTTGTGTAACAAAGTTTTCAACTTTCTCTACCGTTAGATCGTAAACCATTTCTTCGCCTATGAAATCTATTTTTTGAATTTTATCCCAATAGATATCGCTAACAGCAATTTTCAGAACTTCTTCAGATTCTAGAAGAGTAGCTAACTGTGTAGCTCGTTCTCTACTGATATCACATTGATAGGAACTGTTGCCACAATAGCGCAGGCCCAAACTTGCTTTAATTTGTTTAGTTGTTAAACCCAAACGTTCTCTGGCCATATTAACTTGGGTTCGCCAAACTTGGTTGGGAATTAAATCTCGGTTGGTATTAGCCCCTCCAGATTTTTCTAGATATATTTTGACTGCGACTAAACTTTCTTGTTTATAATTGCCAACCGCACCAATCCGATATACAAATTTTTCTAACTCTTGCTTCCCACCTACCCATACTTGATATTGAGTTCGCCCTTTACTTCCTTGGGAAATGGATTTAAAAGAGGCATTAATATTCAATTTTAATAATAACGCTCGAACTCCCCGCGCTAGTTTTTCGCTACTAGATCCATAGTAAACACTGGGATAGTGGGAATTGTCTTTACTCGTGCGGATACAACCATCAGTTGCCCATAGGTGTCGAAGGAAAAGAGCGATCGATTCTTGCGGTTGGGTAAATACTAAACTGGGAATAAATTTTTCATGGGAACGTAAACCAAATATTTCTAATTGTTCGAGCCATTTAGTAATCGGATTTTTAATATTGGGAGCGAGACGATAACTAGCGGAGAGATAAACTTGATACCAATCGCGTTCGCGTTTAAGGCGGGGATTAATTTTATTACCAAATACTTCTCTAGCCAAATGTGCAACTAATTCAGCTAAATCTAATTCTCGCGTCGTGTACTGAATGCTATGTCGGGGTAAAGTACAACCATCACCAATTACATGTCCTAGTAAAGCTAATTCAGCATTACCCATCGTCTGCACTTCAGTACAAGGAATTGAGCGAGGTGTAGCAATTCGATCGCCTATTTTTAATTCATCTAACCGCTTCCAACCATCTGATGTAAAGAACTTATGATTGCCTGTTGCTGTAATCGAATTTCCCAAGCAAGTCGTCATCTCCCAGACGGGCTTGACTCCTGTACAAAAAGCATTAGTCACCATCGCTTTTTCCTGTTTCAGGGTATCTGAATTTAATCCCCAAACAGCAAAGCCAGATTGGCCGACTAAATCACGAATCGGGACTTCTAATCCACTATCCGCCAGGGTAACTAAACTATCGCCACCGAGACATCCGCTTTCGCGTAAATCAGACATCATCGGCCGCTTGTTTGTCCTCGCTTCCACACCCCGACTCAACTGAGATAAGGCAATAATCGGCACGTTGAGTTCGCGCGCTAAACCTTTAAGACTTCTGGTAATTCGAGATAGTTCTTGCACGCGGTTGTCACTGGTACCTTCCATTAATTGCAGGTAATCTAGCAAGACTAATCCTAGGGTTCCGCCTTGTTCTGCTTGGAGGCGGCGGACTTTCGATCGTATTTCTGTGACGGTAATATTGGGAGTATCGTCAATAAATAGTGGCAGTTCTGATAAATTGCCAATGGCTGTACTGATTGGTTCCCATTCGTTTTGACTGATTCTACCCGATCGCAATCGGTTACTTTCTATTTTGGCTTCGCTGGAGAGGATACGCTGCACTAGCTGTTCTTTCGACATTTCTAAGCTGAAAACGGCAACCGGTAATTTCTGCTGTCCAGCGGCGATGTGGTGGGCGATGTTGGTACAAAAGGCCGTTTTTCCCATCGCCGGCCTGGCTGCAACGATGATTAGATCCGATCGCTGAAAGCCTCCTGTCATGGCATCTAAGTCGTAAAAACCGCAGGGAATGCCGGGAAGTGTGAGACCTTCATTGCGATTTTCTAGGTCTTGAAATGTTTGGTTTAGTGTTTCGCCGATCGATACTAAATCTTGTTGCGGGCGTTCTTGAGTTATGCTGAAAATTTCTTGTTCGGCGCGGTCTAAGACTGTTTCTAGTGGTGTTGCTGTCTCGTAACCTAATTGTACTATGTTGTTGCCAGCTTCGATTAATTTGCGGCGCTGATATTTGTCTTCTACTAAAACTGCATATTGGTCGATGTTGACTGCGGAAACTGTGCGATCGACTAATTGTGCTAATTTAGTTAGTCCTCCTACTTGCTCTAACTGGTTGCGGTCGGTTAGCGCAGTTGTTACCGTCATTAAATCGGTAGGTTGACCCTGTAAAAATAGCCCTAATGCCGATCGATAAATGACTTGATGAGCGGTGATGGCAAAAAACTCCGGTCGCAGCAGTTCGGCAATTCGGGAAATAGCTTCGGGGTCAATTAAAATCCCGCCCAAAATTGCTTCTTCTGCCTCTATATTTGTCGGCATCAAATCGCTCATTAGTCAATACTTCTGTGTCATTAGTTATTAGTTGCCAGTTATTAGTCGTCAGTTCTCAATCTGTAAGGAAGGCGTTACTCACTTTGCAAGTTAGGAATGCTTAGTTGTTAGCTAATGACTAATGACTAACAACTAATGACTAATGACTGATGACTGATAACTCTTAATTACATCGGAACAACTTGAATATCAACTTCGGCGGTAACTTCTGCGTGTAGTTTGATTTCAGCTTTGTATGTACCAGTTTGGCGAATTTCGGGTAGGGTGATGCCGCGCCGATCGACTTCTTGACTGGTAGAGTTGAAAATCAGTTCTGCTACTTCTTGGTTGGTGACTGTACCAAAAATCGCGTCAGCTTCGCCAACTTGCTTGGAAATGATGAAAGGCCCAGCCGATTGGAGGGCGGTTTTGCGGACTTCAGCTTGCTGCTTGAGCTCTAGCTGGCGCAGTCTTTCTTCTTCACGGCGGCGCTCTGCTTGCTTGAGAATGCCCGGAGTGGCTTTAAATCCCATTCCTTGGGGTACTAGGTAGTTGCGGGCGTAGCCTGGGGCTACTTCTACTACGTCGCCAGCTTTGCCGAGTTTGCTGACATCTTTATTTAAAACTAATTGAACGCGCTTGGCCATGATCGTGGGTTGTGGGGTTTTAACTGCAACTTTTTATAATAGCGAAGTTTGAGGGGCGATCGCAAGGAAGTTCGGCAACGGATTTTGTAACGGATGTAACGGATTTAACGGATTTAACGGATGGATGTTGATCTTCGAGGTTCGAGATTCCAGGTTCGAGAGAAGAAACAGGGATAATATTTTTAACGGGCAAATTCAGTTGGAAATTACGCAAAACGCGGGTGCTGTAATGAGCCAAATCAACTACAGTGCAATGTCTTACCGAGCACTCAGGCTTTATTTTCAAGGCGCTGGGCAACGATCGATCGCGCTACAGTAGCAACTAACTGGGTCGAATTGATCGGCTTGGCTAAGTGTTTGTCAAATCCGGCTTGCAAAACTTGGCGCTCGTTCGCTTCTCCAGCATAGGCCGTTAAGGCGATCGCCAACAACTGCCGATACTCAGGCGCAAGCTGAGTGCGGATGCGCTCGATCAACATATACCCGTCCATCTGGGGCATTCCAATGTCGCTGACGAGCAAATCCGGTGCAGTTTGTTCGATCGACTCCAGCGCCTCAGCAGCAGATGACAGGGAAATCACCTCTGCACCCGCTTCCTCAAGCACGAAAGCGACAAAATCTCGCGAGTCGAGTTCATCATCTACCACCAAAATTCTCAATCCAACTAGCGGCAAGGATGAGAGATCGGGACTAGCAGCCCCATGACCTTCTTCCTCCTCCTGCCTTCTAGAATCATCATTTAATAGCGGTAATCTCACCGTAAACGTCGCTCCTTGACCAACTCCTGCGCTTTCTGCAAACACCGTTCCGCCGTGAAGTTCGATCAGTTGGCGGACGATCGCCAATCCCAATCCCAAGCCGCCAAATTTGCGCGTTGTAGCGCCATCTTCTTGTCGGAAATGGTCAAAAACATAAGGCAAGAAATCGGGAAGAATACCTTTACCAGTGTCTATAACTTGAATTTGAGCTTGGTGTGCGATTTGCCCTAATCGAACTTCTACTCGACCGCCTTCGGGCGTGAATTTCACCGCATTTGATAACAAATTCCACACAATTTGTTGCAAGCGACTTGTATCGCCGAGAACTTGCCCCACATCAGAATTTAAGATTGTTTGGATTTGAATTTTTTTAGCTTCGGCTGCTAATTGCACCGTTTCCACAGCAGATGGAATAATGGTTGCCAGATTCACCGGAGCAACATTCAATCTGAGTTTTCCTTGGAGAATCCGAGACACGTCAAGCAAGTCTTCGATTAATTGAGATTGCAGTCTGGCGTTGCGCTCGATCGTCTCAAAGGCCTTGGCAGTTTGAGTCGGCTTCAGCTTGCCACCGACGAGCAGTTGCGACCAGCCTAAAATCGGATTCAGGGGCGATCGCAACTCATGAGAAAGCACCGCCAGAAACTCGTCTTTAATGCGGTTAGCTCGCTCGGCTTCCGCGCGGGCAGTTTGTTCTAATTGGAGAACCATATCGCGCTCGGTTTCCACTTGTTTGCGTTCTGTAATGTCGATTACAGAGCCGATATAACCCTCAAATTGTCCCCTTTCGGAAAATCTGGGAGCCGCAGCATCGATCGCCCAAGAATATCCGCCATCCTTGCGCCCGACGCGATATTCCACGCTGTACGGTTCCTGACGTTCGTTGGCGGTCAAAAATGCCTTCTTGACCTGTTCTCGGTCTTCTGGATGCAGCGCGTTTATCCAACCCAATCCTAAACCTGTTTCCTCAGTTTGACCTGTGAATCCATACCAGGTTTCGCTCAAGAAAGTGCAATAGCCTGTGGAGTCTGTTACCCAGACCATAAAAGGAGCATTGTTAGCCATAGTGCGGAATCGTTCTTCGCTTTCTTGCAGGGCTGCTTCGGCTTGTTTGCGTTCTGTGATATCGCGACAGACAATCACTCCACCTTTGATTTCGTTGCTAGTATCAACTACCGGATAACCGCTGATACTGATCCAGCGCTCTTCGGAATCTTCGCGGCGGACAAATACCTCTACATCATTGACATATTCACCTTTGATTGCTCTGACTAGAGGTAGTTCAGCGGCGGGGAAGAGGGTTTTTTTATCTGCCAAAAATAGTCCGTAAGTGCTCGACCATTCCTCACAAGATTTTTCATTCGATAGCTGACCGAATATTCCTACGGCGGCTCGGTTAAACAACACAAACTCCGCTTGTTGGTTGGCCAAAATTAAACCATCGCCAATGCTGTCAATGATGACTTGCAGTAACTTAGTTTGTTCTTGCATGGCGACTTCGGCTCGTTTGCGATTGGTGATTTCGCTGGAGATGCCAATCAAGCCGATGACTTCTCCCGCCTGATTGCGGTAGGGAGCTTTCATTACCAGAAATGTCCGAATGCCATCGTGAGATTCTTCGAGGACTTCTGTTTGACCGGATTCCATAATACGCCGATCGTTTTCCGTGACTGTGACTGCAAGTTCTGTTACTGGGTATAAATCGATATCGCGACCACCAATTACTTCAGTAGCCGATTTGCCCATTATTTCCAGCGTGGCTGGATTGGCATAAATAATCCGTCCTTCTCGATTTTTGACAAAAATTGGCGTGGGTGCTGACTCGTTAATCACGTTCAAAATCGCATTCTTTTGCCGCAGTTCTTCTTCCGTGCGTTTGCGATCGCTAATATCGCTCCAATAAGCCGTAAGTCCTTCGACCGCAGGATAGGCGCTTACTTCTATATACATCTGAAGCGACGGCGAGAACTCTTCAAACTTGACAGAAACTTGTTCGGAAACAACTCGATGAAATTCTTGATATGCCCTTGAATTGGATTCTTTCTCGGCGGGGAATACCTCCCAGATCGATCGACCTAACAACTCGTTTCTTGATCGAGAAAGCAGTTTTTCTGCTGTGGCATTAACGTAGGTATAGCACCATTGTGAATCGATCGCGATAAAGGCATCGGTAATACTTTCTATAATATTGCTGACTTGTTGGTTGGCCGCAGAGAGCGCGAGTTCAGCGTTTTTGCGATCGGTGATGATTTCGCAAAAAATCATGATGCCGCCAATCTCATTGGTGTTGGTTCGCCAAGGGTGAATTTCCCAGCGCACCCAGTCGATTAAGCCATCAGGGCGGGGAAACTGATCTTCTTGGCAGATTTCGACTGCTCCCGCCAGACAGCGCTGGTGGATTTGTTTGAAACGATCGGGCAAATTGGGAAAGATGTCGTAATGCGATCGGCCCACAATGTTTTGAGTGCCGAGCCCGTAACTTGACAGCCAGCGGTCGCTCACCAGCATATACCGCATCTGGCGGTCAAACATCGCCACCCCCGCAGGCGAATGTTTTACGAACAGCCGCAGTTGCTCTTCCTGTTGCCGCAAGAGATTTTCCGACTGTTTGCGATCGCTGATGTCTTTGAAAAGTATGGCAACTTTTCGGCTCTGTGGCTCAGGAGTGCGGAACGCCGAAACCTCAAACCAGCGGTTCATGGCTTCCGAGCCGTGTTCAAAGCGCAAGGGTTCCCCCGTGAGCGCGACTTTGCCGTACACCTCAAACCAATAATTTTCGTGATCAGGAACGAGCTGTCGCATCGTTTTACCTGTAGCTTGTTCGAGTCCGGTTTGTTTCACAAAGGCAGGATTGACTTCCAAAAAGCGGTAATCGATCGGCTTGTCGTTTTCGTCAAACAGCATTTCGATGATGCAAAAGCCTTCGTCTAGGGACTCAAACAAAGTGCGATAGCGTTCTTCAGATCGGTGCAAAGCAGCAAGAGCTTGTTTGCGATCGCTAATATCCATAAAGGCCGCCACACAGCCACGAACTGTGCCCTCTTCGTCAAATAACGGCACCGCATTCACCAACCAATCAAAGGCTACCCCGTCCGATCGCACCATTTGAATTTCCACATCACGCACTTCGACGCCGGAAGCTGCAGCTAGTTGCATTGGGAGTTGTTCTCCCGGAATTTCCTGTCCGTTGCGGAATCGTCTAAACGGAAGGGCTGCGGCTTGCTCTCCGGTTCCTGAAACATTGGTATCGGGCGGCACTCTCAACATCGACTGGGCAAATCGGTTAGCGCGAATTACTTTACACTGTGGGTCGCGGGCGATCGTAATGCCAACGGGTACAGCATCAAGTATCGATTGCAGTTCATTAACTCGTCGCTCTAGTTCCTGGTTGAGCCGTTGAATTTCTTTTTGGGTAGCTTTGCGATCGGTAATTTCCTGCACCGTCACATTCACGCCCAACACGCGATCGTCCTCGGCTTTCAGCGGATAGAGACTCAACAGCCAATCCTGTTCTAATCCCGGCTTTACAGAGTTCGTCCTCCGAACTTCGAGCTGTTTGAGTGGAACTTTAGTTTCAATAACTTCTCGGAAAAGCGGCTCTAAATCATCTGCCATTTCTGGCAAGATTTCGCGCAATGTTTTACCGATGTGGGCGGCGGCTGGAACTCGGTTAATTTCTGCTAGCCGATCGTTGATGCGGACAAACCGCAACTCGGTATCGAGGAAGCAAAGTCCGATCGGCGCACTAGCATAAATCGCCTCTATTTCTGCTACTTGCTGCTGCACAGTTTGTGCTTGTTTAATTGAATCAGCCCGATCCGCTTTCTGCTCGGTGACATCTTGAAAATAAACGGCAAGTCCCGATGGGATGGGATAGGCTCGTACCGCATACCAAGCATTGAGTGGCGGATAAAAAGATTCAAAACTAACCGTAATTTGTTCCCGAACAGGCAAGATGCCTGTTCCACAAGAAGAAAATTCATCTTTTGTGGAACGGGCATCTTGCCCGTTCTTGAGAATGGTGCAAGATGCGATCTCAAACAAACTGCCCGCTGATTCGGGAAACTCTTCCCAAATGTTGTTGCCAATCAAATCTTGCGAGGCTCGATTTAGCCACCGCGCTGCTTGCGAATTGAGGTAGGTAAATCGCCAATCTCGATCCAAAGTAAAAAACCCGTCCGAAATACTTTCGAGGGTGTCTGACAGTTGGGGCGCGGGCGCGTTACAGACTGGTTCAGGCTTTTGTTGAGCGATAGGAGTGAAGGTGGTTACTACCGCATAGGGAGTCGATCGATCTCCCTGAAATAAAGGTTGAGAATTGAGCCTCAACCAAATCAATTCTCCCTGTGGCCGATCAAAGCCCATGATGACATTTGAGCATGGTTGCCCGGTTTGCAGCGCCACCATCGCCGGATGTGTCTCGCCGGGAAAATCCGAGCCATCTTCACGCAGAGTGTGCCAGCGACTGTTGATTGAAGTCCAGCCCTGCATCTGTTCTGCTGTCATCCCCAATAGCTCCTGGGCGTGAGAATTGCAGCCCTGAATGCTACCATCTGCCAATTGCAGAACCATCCCTACATCAGTTGGCAAAGGCGCGGCTGGGTAGAACGCTTTGTTAGAATCCGTTGAAACAGAGGGGTCGATTTTTGCTTGGGGTTCAGTATTGGGGGGGTTTTGCATCGGTTTCTAACAACGCTCATTTTACTTTGGGCAAAGCACATGGCGGTCAATAATAGGGAAATAACCAGAGGAACTTTTGATTTGAGCAGGGTGACACTTCAAACCTAAGATGGATGTCGATCGTTCTGCGGTAATACCGATATCTAGACAATTTATTTTATCGTAGAGTCCCACCTCTGAACCATTTGCGAGATTCAGCACAGGCGACGGGGAATTTTCTTGCTGTTTCAAATGCGAGCAAGTATGGCACAACCACGATATTGAAGATATAGCGGTTCTCAGGAAAGTAAGGTACTCTTCCTGTTTGGCCAATGCCCTGTTGGGCCTGTTTGGCCAAGAACACCTCATGTTAAGTAACTACACAAAATTAATTACATGAAGACTCCTTGCTAGGCAAGGGTTTCAGTAGAAATATTGTGTAATTAATTCGGAACTACTACTTACTGAGAAACGCTATATAGCGGTTCTCAAAAAAGTGAGGTATGCCCTATGCCCACGGAGGCCTATGCCCTATGCCCTATGCCCATGAGTACCTCATATGAGAGCTCCAAAGGCTATATGTCAACTCAAGTGCTGCACTTTCTTATCAATACCGAAACCGTGGGAAAGCCCCCCAATGAATTATGGCTCGATCTTGTGATATTTATTGTTTGCAGTGGTCAAAATTGGTCTTTCATGCCGCGCAATCGAGCGAAGGTTTGCACTGGATCGCGGGTGTTGGTGGCTGATTGGATGTTGGGAAAATCCCAGCGCAAAAATGGGTTTGTGCTTTTTTCGAGCCCGATCGATGATGGTATTGTAGGTTGCGATCGACTGCGCGCTTCCTTGACGGATCCCCAGCGCTGCTGCAGATCGGGATTGTCGCCATCCACACTCAAGGCAAATTGCAGGTTGTTCAGCGTGTATTCGTGGGCGCACCAGACTCTCGTACTATCAGGCAAGTTTCGCAGTTGCCGCAGAGAGGCTAACATTTGGGCGGGAGTGCCTTCTTTGAGCCTGCCGCAGCCTCCAGCAAATAAGGTGTCGCCGCAGAACAATTCGCCGGTTTCGCTGGGGTTGTTGGGGGGGAAATAGTAGGCGATGTGAGCTTTTGTGTGGCCGGGTAGGAAGAAGACTTCGGCGGTTCTGTTGGCGAAAGAAACTCGATCGCCCGCTTGTAAAAACACTTGCTGTCCGGGTATTCTGCCTCGGTCTTCTGCGCCAGCGTAAACTTTAATTTGGGGAAAGCGATCGATCAGTTCCTGATTGCCGCCTATGTGGTCGCTGTGGTGGTGGGTATTGAAAATTGCTGTTAATTCGGCTCCGAGTGCTTGCAGTTGCTCTAACACTGGCTGCGATCGCGCTGGATCGACGACTGCTGCTGTGTGGCTATCGGGGTCGTGCAGCAAGAAAATGTAATTGTCGGAGAGTACCGGAAGCCGATAAACCTGCATAGAAAAGTGCCTCTCTCGGAAAAATATTATATAATTAAGTTAGTCTGAACGCTATCCGAAGGCTGATTGCAGATTTATTAAGTCCGCATATCTATCTTGGGAAGTAAAACTCTGATACGTTTCTGATACGTTATTTCTGCTGTTGAGCAAATTGATTTGCGGTCGGGTACGCACCATTTTTGGGTCATGAACTGCAATCGGCTTTAACTATTTTGGCATAAAAGCGATCGAATAAATGCGAACATCTCACAACAAATCGAACTTAACAATTTCTCAAAAAGTCGATCGGATTGTAGCGTCTGGCAAGATCAGTCGCAGGGAACACTTAGTTTTGACTTCGGCTATCCTGTCAGATGATAAAATTTCAGAAGAGGATCGACATCAGATTAATCGGATATTTGATTATATCCAAATTGGTCGCCTCAAGTTTATCGAGTGAACAGAAAGACTTGCTCCCTCAGCATCTGTCTGGAGTGTAAAAAGCGTTTTTTAGGAGTGCGAGCGTCCCGTCGGGCACAGCAAAGCCTATATATTTCGCTCGAATTCTCCGGCTCACGCCGAGTGTGAAAGCGTCAGATGTGGCAGTCTCAAAGTAACAAGGCTCTTGGCAATCCCAGCTACAAAAACAGGCAGAAGAAAATGAGTTCAGAAAAACAAACTATTTTGGTGACGGGGGGAGCTGGATATATTGGCTCTCACGCGGTATTAGCGCTGAAAAACGCCGGTTACGGTGTGGTGATTTTGGATAATTTAGTTTACGGTCACAGAGATATAGTAGATCGGGCTTTGCAGGTGGAGTTAGTAGTTGGCGACACGAACGATCGCACTCTTCTAGACAACTTGTTTACTACGCACAAGATTGATGCGGTAATGCACTTTTCTGCATACGCTTACGTGGGCGAATCTGTTACCGACCCAGCTAAATATTATCGCAACAATGTCATCGGCACTATTACGCTTTTGGAAGCAATGATCGCTGCTGACGTGAAGAAATTTGTGTTTTCTTCTACTTGCGCGACTTACGGTGTACCGCAGAAAATTCCGCTCACAGAAGACCACCCACAAAACCCGATCAATCCCTACGGTGCTACTAAGTTAATGGTAGAAAGGATTTTGTCTGATTTTGACGCTGCGTATGATTTCAAGTCTGTTTGTTTCCGCTATTTTAACGCGGCTGGGGCTGACCCTAACGGGTTGTTAGGAGAGGATCACAATCCAGAAACTCACTTGATCCCACTGGTGTTGTTCGCGGCTTTGGGTAAACGAGATTCGATCGCGATTTTTGGCACGGATTACGAGACTCCTGACGGTACTTGCATTCGGGATTACATTCACGTTAACGATTTGGCATCTGCTCACATTTTGGGATTAGAATATTTGTTAAATGGTGGCAAATCTGATTTCTTTAATTTGGGCAATGGCGGCGGGTTTTCGGTGAAAGAGGTGATAGAAGCGGCTCGTCAAGTGACGGGAAAAGAGATTAAGGCTGTTGAGCGTGAACGGCGTCCGGGAGATCCGCCTTCTTTGGTTGGCAGCAGCAAAAAGGCGATCGAAACCTTGGGTTGGTCTCCCGAATATCCCGACATTAAGAACATTATCTCCCATGCTTGGCAGTGGCATCAAAAGCGTCACAGTTAGCATAAACTCAAATAAAACAAGTGCAAAAATTGAGTCAAAAATAATGTTAAACAGTTACAAAGATTTTTGTTTTTGCACCTTAGCTTTTGGGAAAAAGTATCGCGAATTAGCCAAACAACTAGCAGCAGACTTAGAAACTCATTCTCTAGGGACGATGCTAGTTGTTTGTACTGACTACCCAAATGACTTTCAGAAGTTGACGAATGTTTTCGCCTTTAAAAAAAGTCGCGAAGGTGTAGATTATTGTTATAATGATAAACGATTTGCACTAAAAAAAGCCTTAGAATTATGCCGAGTGACAATCTTTGTGGATGCAGATACAAGAATCCTAGGAAAAGTGCCGGAGAGAGAATGGAGGTCAGGAATTACTTGTAAAGAGTTTATTCCCATTCTAGAACATCCACCAAATCAATCATTGCCGGGGAGAAAAGAGGCAATTCATAAATTAGCAAAAAAGCTAGAAATACCATTGAATAATGTAAGTTTTGTTCCAGAAAACTTGTTCGTAATTGCGAGAGACAATGGGAAAGAAATTCAGTTTATTCAAGAATGGGGAAAGATTGGAAGATTTTTTGAAGTGCAAAAAGTCAAAACAAAAGACGGTAATCCCATTGGGTTAGCAACTGCTAAAGTTGGGTGGAATATTCGTAATGATGGGTGGCAGGAACTCGCTCAAATTATGGAGCATTCTTTGGCTCATTGGGACTGGGAAAAAAATCAAGTAAGAACCTTTTGGGATAAAGTTTGGGCTAAATTGCAGTTTGAGCATTGGCAATATCTCTATCGGTTATTAAAAACACAGTTAATTGCCTTATTAAATTTCGATTTTTACTATCGTTAGAAAAAAAAGATAGAGGATTTATCACCATTTTAATTGGATTGTATTCATTTCAAGACTGCATACATTTTCTAGCTTCAGTCAGGAAGTTTCACCGCGAACCAATTATTATTTTAATAGATAGATCCCCGCGATTTTTATATCCATTACTTTTGGTGTTCGGAAATGTGAGATTGCATGCCGCACCGTCTCACAAAAATCCTGTTTTAGCATCGCGACAAGCTAAGCTGGCTTTGTATCAACAATCTCCTTTTGAGAAAACTATTTATCTGGACTGCGATATTTGTTTGCTATCGCCAATATATGAAGTTTTTGACTATCTTGATGAAGTAGATTTGCTGATAACAGAAGATGTGCAGCCTGCCATTGCTAAAGCGGCAAATTTATTAAGAGTCAAGCAGGATATTCTGTCAACTTTGCAGTCTGTCGGGTTGCCGCTAAATGAAAATAGCATTCAAGACAATGGCGGATTTATCGCTTTTACGAAAAGCAGTAAAACTCAGGAATTGTTCACCAACTTTAAGAAATATTTCGAGATGGTAGTGGCGCATCAAAATGTGCTAATAGTGAAAGACTAGGGCGCTTTTGCAGCGGCTGTGGAATCGGTGAAACCGAAAATGACAACTTTGTCCCCGGTTTACAACTACTTGGATAAGTGGAAAGATGTTTATACGATCGACAAACCGATTAAAGTAATGCACTGCACTTATCCTTACCGCCCTCAGTACGCGAAGAACGTGACGCGATCGCTCTTTACTAGAATAGTCGATCGCACGGCTCAAATATTTTTACCAAATCAACTTAACAATCCCTTGGCGCGACTTACGGTGTACCGCAGAAAATTCCGCTCACAGAAGACAACCCGCAAAATCCGATCAATCCCTACGGTGCTACTAAGTTAATGGTAGAACGGATTTTGTCGGATTTTGACCCTGCCTACGATTTCAAGTCTGTTTGTTTCCGCTATTTTAACGCGGCTGAGGCTGACCCGAACGGGTTGTTAGGAGAGGATCGCAATCCAGAAACTCACCTGATCCCACTGGTGTTGTTCGCGGCTTTGGGTAAACGAGATTCGATCGCGATTTTTGGCACGGATTACGAGACTCCTGACGGTACTTGCATTCGGGATTACATTCACGTTAACGATTTGGCATCTGGTCACATTTTAGGATTAGTATATTTGCTAAATGGTGGCAAATCTGATTTCTTTAATTTGGGCAATGGCGGCGCGTTTTCGGTGAAAGAGGTGATAGAAACGGCTCGTCAAGTGACGGGAAAAGAGATTAAGGCGGTTTCGTGCGGCGTCCGGGAGACCCACCTGCTTTGGTTGGCAGCAGCGAGAAAGCCATCAAAACCTTGGGCTGGTCTCCTGAATATCCCGACATTAAGAACATTATCTCCCATGCTTGGCAGTGGCACCAAAAACGCCACAACTCTTAGTCTGTAAGGTGCAGCGCACCTTACCATTACAGCAAAGTTTGATTGAATTCTTGTGGGGAGTAGGGGTTGGGCGTCCCGCCCGCCCCCAAAATACAATATGCTAATAATATCTGCTAAATCGGGACAACTGGGCAACCGACTGCTGCTTTTTGCTAATTTCATCGCTTGGGCGATCGAGCATAATTTGACTGTTCTCAATCCTGCTTTTGACGAATATGCAGAATTCTTTGTGGGAACCGCAGGGGATTTTTTGTGTTGTTATCCTCCTCCATATTTTACCGCAGCAGGTAACAAGTTTGTCAGAAGGAAATATTATAATTTTATTAAGTATTTAAGCAAACAAAAAATATTAAAAACGCAAGAAATAACCCGAAAACAACCTTTTAGTTGGCTCAAATATCAGGAGATCGAACAAATCAAGCAGGGTTCAATTGTTTTTTTTCAAGGCTGGCTATTTCGAGATGGCTGGTTTGTAGAAGATATCCCCTATTTACACAAGTACGCCGACCCGATTAGAGCATACTTTGCACCATTAGAGCGATATAGAATCAATGTAGATCGTTTGATATTGACTTTAAAAAATAACTCTGATATCCTAGTCGGAATTCACATCCGCCAAGGGGATTATGTTCAGCATCAAAAGGGTAGATACTTTTACACAAGTGAGCAATATTTAGAAGTCATGAATTATGTGAGGAGGCTATTTGAAGGCAAAAAAATAAACTTTTTGATTTGTTCTAATGTTTCGCAAAATCCGAGTTTTTTTGACGATTTTAACTGTGGATTTGGCAGCGGTCATTTAATTGAAGATATGTATGCTTTGGCTGAGTGCGACTATGTTGTCGGGCCGCCTAGCAGTTATACTATGTGGGCTTCTTTTTATGGAGATAAACCTCTTTATATGATCCGCGATGTCAATAAAACAATTAACCTGAAAGATTTTGTACATTTTTATGAATGGCAAGGAATTTTTCACGGTCGAGATGACTGGAGTGAGAGCTTTTGGGAGTGGACACACTGAGGGAAATATAGCATTTCTCAGTAACATGAGGTACCCGACGTGCATGGGGCATAGGCCTCCGTGGGCATACCTCACCACGCTTGAGAACCGCTATAGCAATCCTAAATGATTCGTGTAATTCTTGTAGGGGCAAAACCCACGCCCGGTTGCCCCGCCTTGACTGGGGTAGGCACGGGGAGTAGGGGTAGCACTACCCCTACATATTTTTACAAATGATTTAGGATTGCTATATAAGTAAATCAATAAGTAAATTAATGAATTCAAATAAATTAGCAGTCAAGGGATTTATCACTATTTTAACTGGTCTTTACTCTTTCCAGGATTGCGTTCATTTTCTGGCGTCTGTCAGGAAGTTTCACCGGGAACCCATTATTATTTTAATAGATAGAGTTCCTCTAATTTTATATCCTTTACTTCACGTGTTCGGAAATGTCATATTGAAACCTGCGCCCTCTAATGAAAATCCTGTTTTAGCGTCGCGGCTAGCTAAGCTGGCTTTGTACGGGGAATCTCTGTTTGAGAAAACTATTTATATGGATTGTGATATTTGTTTGCTGTCGCCAATAGATGAGGTGTTTGATTTTCTTGATGGGGTGGATTTGTTGGTGACGGAAGATGTGCAGCCTGCGATTGCTAAAGCGGCAAATTTATTAAGAGTCAAGCAGGATATTCTGTCAACTTTGCAGTCGGTCGGGTTGCCGCTAAATGAAAATAGCATTCAATACAATGGCGGATTTATCGCTTTTACGAAAAGCAGTAAAACTCAGGAATTGTTTACAAACTTTAAGAAATATTTCGAGATGGTAGTGGCGCATCAAAATGTGCTACTGTTAAAAGACCAGGGCGCTTTTGCGGCTGCTGTGGAATCGGTGAAACCGAAAATGACAACTTTGTCCCCGGTTTACAACTACTTAGATAAGTGGAAAGATGTTTATACGATCGACAAACCGATTAAAGTAATGCACTGCACTTATCCTTACCGCCCTCAATACGCGAAGAACGTGACGCGATCGCTCTTTACTAGAATAGTCGATCGCACGGCTCAAATATTTTTACCAAATCAACTTAACAATCCCTGGCGTTTAAAATAATTAAAGTTTGTTGGCCAACTGCATCAAAAGCAACAAAATTCAGCCCACCATAAAAAAAATTAGCCTCAACATATCCGAAAATTTACCTATAAGAATTATTGCTGGCTTGAATAACAGTCCTGGGTGCATCACTGGTTGATTTTTACCAAAAGACGCGTTGCTGTCCTTTCCCCTGGTTAAAAACCCGGTTGCTTTGGTCGGGAGTGCGTGAGTCCCTATCGCCTTGACAAAAGCTCGGTTAAGCAGGAAAATTAAACAAATGTTTTAAACAAAATACTCAGTGAAAGTTTCATTAGTAGTGAGCGATTTGTCAGGAGGAGGTGCAATTCGTGCTTTTTTATTAGCTCAAGTCTTGATAGAGCTTAAATGTGATGTAGAAGTAGTGGGATTTCAGTTTGGCAAGGACTTGTATGCGACTCCTCCCAGAGACATCCCCGTATGTGCGATACCAGCTCAAAATTATCCGGGGTTTTTGATGGATGCTCAAAAACTTTGGAAAAAAATAGATGGGGATATTATTTATGCAGTCAAACCTAAACCGACAAGCTTTGGGTTATCGCTGCTAAAAAAACTGGCGAGTCGCCACTTTATAATTTTAGATATAGACGACTGGGAACTGAGCTGGTACGGGGGAGATGAATGGCAATACCGTCCTTCTTTTAAACAACTTTATCGAGATATTTTTAAACACAATGGTCAATTGAGAGAACCCGATAATCCCCTCTATCTCAAGTGGATGGAAGGTCTCATTCACCGTGCGGATGCAGTCACCGTTGATACTGAGTTTTTAAAACAGCGTTTTGGTGGTGTATATTTGCCTAATGGTAAGGATACTGCAATGTTCGACCCTGCTAAATACAATCCTGAATTGAGCAGACAGCGTTACGGCTTGTCCGGGTATAGAATCTTAATGTTCCCCGGTGCGCCGCGACCTCACAAAGGTGTTGAGGATGTTTTGATGGCCCTCGAACAGTTAAATGAACCCGATTTAAAATTAGCGATCGTCGGCGGGAGTCCTTATGATGATTATGATGATAAACTTGTGAAACAATGGGGGCGTTGGATTATTAAACTGCCAAGGTTTCCAGTGGAGATGATGCCGTCGGTTGTAGCGGCGGCTCATGTTGTCGTTGTTCCTCAGCGAGAAACTCTCACAGCCGTGGCTCAGTTTCCGCTCAAGCTGACAGATGGCATGGCAATGGCTAAGCCTGTTTTGTCTACGCGAGTGGGGGATATTCCAGAAATTTTAGGAGGAACGGGTTATTTAGTCGATCCGAGTTCTCCCGCTCAAATTTCACAAAAAATTCAATGGATATTTCAAAATTTTACAGTGGCTAATTTACAAGGAATGAAAGCTCGGGAAAAATGTGTAAAAGAATATAGTATTGAAGCAATGAAACCGATACTTTCAGATATAATCGCAGGTATGTAAATGTTATTTAAAAAAAAACTCACGGGAGGAAGAAAAGCTGGCTGTTATTAAAGAATATTTTGAGATGCCGTACTGTTTAGCTGGGAATGCTTCATGTCTGCCAATAAGCTACTCCTAAAATTTGCCAGACGATATCCCGGCAGGATTCTCTTAACTGTGATGCTGGGCTTTTCTGGCGCTTTATTCAACGGTATCAGCACTACTCTGATTGTACCAGTGCTTTTAAGTTTTTTAGAGCACGCTATCGAGCTGCGTGGTGCTCCACCTCTAATTAAAACTTTGATGTATCCCTTTGAGGGAATGCCCGAAAATCAGCGTTTAATGTTGATGACCGGGGCGGTTGTGCTGGCAATTTTCTTAAAAAATGTTGCGAGTTATATCAATACTTTAGTAGCTACTTCTCTGACGCGCTCTCTGACTTTTGATTTGCGAGAAGCAGGTTTGCGGTTGTTGTTAGAAGTAGATTTAGATTTTTACTCGAAAACTAAAGTCGGGGATTTAATTAATAGATTGGGCGGAGAGATTGGTCGGACTGCTAGTGCAGTTGGTACGGCCATCGGAATGTTTACTACGTCAATCACCGTTTTGGTGTTTGTGGGTCTGCTACTTTCTATCTCGTGGAAACTGACGGTGACAGCTACACTTTTGCTGGCCTTAGTTGCTTGGGCAAATCAATATATTATTAACCGTTCCAAGTATTTTGGCTACCTGCTTTCTGAAATGTCGAAAGATTATTCGGTTAGGGTGTTGGAAACGATTACTGGGATTCGGCTGGTCAAGTCAACGGGGAACGAGGAAAGGGAGTATCAGCGGATCAAGCATTTAATTCAAAGGCGAGAACAAGCGGATTTTCAGGCTCAGGTAAATTATGCGGCGATCGCCCCAATTAACGAAGTTGTTAATTTAATAGTTGTAATTTTGATTGTATTTATAGGTCGCACAATATTTGCTAATGAGATAGAGTCTATTTCGACAATTTTATTAACCTACTTATTGGTACTTTTTAGGTTAATTCCTTTAATTTCTCAGTTGAATAGCGGGCGCAGTCAATTTGCTAATACGTCGGCTAGTGTAGAGGTGGTTAATGATTTTTTGAGCTGCGAGGACAAGCCATTTATGCTGAACGGTTCTGTGCCTTACACTCATTTGCGATCGGGAATTCATTTTAATAAAATATCTTTTAGTTATCCTAACCACAAAAATTTAGTTTTGCAAGGAATTGATTTATTTCTACCTCACGGTACTACTTTGGCTTTGGTAGGAACTTCGGGTTCGGGCAAGTCAACTTTGGCAGATTTACTGCCGAGATTTTACGATCCTACTGAAGGTCATATCTCGCTAGATGGCAGGGATTTGCGCGAATTTGAGCTGAAAAGTCTCAGGCAAGCGATGGGTATTGTTAGCCAAGATACGTTTTTATTTAATGCTTCAGTGCGGGAAAATATTGCTTATGCTAAACCCCAAGCGACTGAGGAAGAAATTGTGGAAGCGGCGAAGGGGGCGAATGCTTACGAGTTTATCCAACTATTGCCGGAGGGGTTGGATACTCAAATTGGCGATCGGGGCGTGATCTTATCGGGAGGGCAGCGTCAGAGAATTTCAATTGCTAGAGCCCTGCTGCAAAATCCGGAAATCTTAATTTTAGATGAGGCAACGAGTTCGCTGGATACGGTTTCGGAAAGGTACGTGCAAGCGGCGATCGAGAAATTGAGCTGCGATCGCACAACGTTGGTAATTGCCCACCGCCTCTCCACAGTCCAAAAAGCCCACAAAATCGCCGTGATCGATCGCGGACAAGTAGTAGAAATGGGTTCCCACGAAGAATTGCTAGCCAAAGGAGGGTACTACACTCGCTTGTATTCAGTGCAATTTGCCGAAGAAACCGCTCGCGATGAAGCTCTAATTAGAGGTTCTTACGAAATTCGCACTCGCCTGACTCCCATGATAGCTTACCTCAAATTGCTCGTAGATGAAATGGTAGACTCTCCCGAAGAAAGAGACGAGTTAATCAGAGAATCATTTCACTCGGCTGCTAATATTTTCACTACTTTAGAATTTATAGAAAATACTATTAAGCGTCAGGCTGTTAAAAAGTAGTCAGTTGGCAGTTGGCAGTTGGCAGTTGGCAGTTGTCAGTTGGCAGTTGTCAACAGTCAACAGTCAACAGTCTGCACAGTCAACAATTACTAATTACCAATTACTAACTACCAATTACCATGTCCAAATATTATGTATTTTTTACCCGAAATATCTTGCCGCAACCCAATGTAGCGAGCTTAGTTCAAGTTGCACACTCTGCAAATGCCGCAGCAAATCTCGGTTTACCAGCAGTTTTGGTATATCTCCGCAAAGGCTGGAGTGCTTTGAATCCGGTTGATTTGCTTTTTCCTTTTCAACCCAGGAAACCCGATGACAAACTTGCCAAAATTTACAATATTCAAGATAAATTAAAAGTAGCAGATTTACCGATGCCGTGGCCGATCGACCTTTTGGACAGCAAGTGGACGAGTTCCAGTACAATAGTATCCAAATACTATTTACCGATTCACCTGCTTAAATCCACTAAAATTGTCCACACCCGCGACTGGAACTTTGTCAAAGCAGCAGTTAAAAACGGAATTCCCGCTATCTACGAACAGCATCACCATGAAAACAAGCAATTTGAATCAGAAATCGTTCGCAATCCTCTATTTCAAATTGCTGTAACTGTTGCCGATACTGTCCGAGACAGCATGATTAAGAATGGGATGCCACCGGAAAAAGTAATTATGCTGCACAACGGTTTTAACCATTTGTTTCTCGCCCGACAAACAGAATCTGCCCAGAATTGGCGACAGCAATTATTAGAAGATGACAGACAGCATTTAGCAGTTTATGCAGGCGGACTTTACCCGTTTAAAGGTGTTGATATGTTGGTGGATGTGGCTAAGGAATTGCCACTGGTTCAATTTGCGATCGCGGGCGGTGATTCATCCCAAGTAACAGCATACCAGCAGTTAGCCAAATCCAAGCAAGTTAACAACATTAAATTTCTCGGCTACCTGCCTCAAAATCAACTGGCTAGCTTGCTGCAAGCAGCCGATGTTTTGACTCACCCGCACTGTTTGACAGAGGCCGCGACGTTCACATCTCCTTTAAAATTCTTTGATTACATGGCATCGGGAACTCCGATTGTAGCGACGGAGATTGCATCTTTAATGGAATTTAAATCTGGAAATATAGCAGCAACTTGGTGCGAACCGGATAACCCGTATGAATTTGCAAAAAGCATTCGAGATTGTTTAACCAAATATCCGAGGAAAAGCGAAGGTTATGCAGAAACATTGAATTTTGTCAAGCAATTTTCCTGGGAAAATAGGATACAGAAAATTATGGGTTATGTAGATGAGCAAGTGCGATATCCGATAATTCAAAATTCAGTAGGGGCGGGTTTTACCAACAATCATCGCCTCAAATAAACAATCTCATAAACCCGCCCTGCCAAACGCAAAAACCACATTTATTATCAGTAGGGGCGGCTTTTACCAACCATAATCGCCTCAAGTAAACAATCTCATAAACCCGCCCCGCCCACACGCAAAAACCCGATTTATTATTAGATATGAACCCAAAAATTATCGGTACAATCACCACATACCCAGGCATGAACCAAAGCGACTGGCTGTGGCAACAAACTCCCCACAACTTCGGCAAATGGGGCAACATTCAAATGCTCGCCAACCACCCCGAACCAGACTTTTTACTCATGTATCAATTCGACTTTCCCCAACCTTCCAAAAAGCAATCCTGGCTCGACAAAATTCGCCGTCCCAGCCCCCAAAATCCCGAAAATGACGTTCGAGAAAAATTGCGCGGCGTCCCCCAGGAACGGATAATTTACCTAATCCGCGAGCCACCATTACCAGAAGTTATTGAAATTACCAAAGCCAACTACGAACAAGCCAAACTTTATTGCGGTTACGTTTCCGGGCCAGACGATTTCGCACCAAAACCCGATTATATGCCCGCGATTTGGTATCACTCTAACTCGTTTCGAGAACTAGATGAAATGCCTGCGCCGCCGAAAACTAAATCCTGTTCTTGGATTACTTCAGGTGTTAGCCGCACCGCCAATCACCGCCAGAGATTAGATTTTATCAAATTGCTGCGATCGCAAGAATTGGATTTTGACCTTTACGGGCGAAACTTGCCAACTTGGGCGCGGGGTAACGGCACTGTAAACAATAAATGGCACGCCGTCGCGCCATACTATTACAACTTAGCTATTGAAAATTATGCCGAAAACGATTGGTATGTCAGCGAGAAGCTTTGGGATGCTTTGTTAGCTTGGTGTTTGCCAATTTATTACGGCGGTTCGGCGGCGGATAAATTGTTGCCTGCAGGGAGTTTTCTGCGGCTGCCGAGTTTGGATGAGAAAGGAGTAGAATTTATTAAAGAGGTTGTGGCTAATGCGGATTATTGGCATGAAGCGAGGGATAAAATGGCCGAAGCCAGACAAATCATTCTCCATGAATTGAACCTGCTCAATTGGCTGTCTAACTTTGTATCTTAGGAAATAGCGCCATGACAGAAAACCCAAATCAACCCAGAGAATATGATGCCGTCAAAGGCGGTCAAAATCCGCCACCCATAGATGCTGCTGTCTTAGGCGGGATTTCCGGCGTTAAGAGCCGTTTGGCTTCACCGATTGTCGAAGAGAAGATTGCTGCACTGTCTGAAGCGCTGAAATATGGAGATGCAGGTTTAGATTTAATAATTGGGGTGCTGCAAGAGGAATCAATGTTGGTGAAGTTTGCAGCCTATTCGCTGTTGAAGGATAGAGATGAACCAAAGATAAAACAGCAGTTACAAAAATATTTTCCTACTTTTGACTTCGATGTGATAACAGTGGATGCTGAAGGAAAAGAAAACAGTCGTCGCCGTCATTATGCTCACTTCTTCGCAGAATACTTAGGAAATGGAGTTGTGCTGGAAATGGTTTATATTCCCGGCGACACTTTTATGATGGGTTCCCCAGCAACAGAAAAATATAGTTCCGATAGCGAACGTCCCCAGCATCAAGTAACAGTACCCGCTTTTTTTGCAGGCAAATATCCCATCACCCAAGCACAGTGGCAAGCAGTGATGGGAAACAACCCATCCTATTACATAGGTGAAAAACGTCCTGTAGAAAAAGTATCGTGGGATATGGCCGTCGAATTCTGTGGCAAACTATCGCAAAAAACCGGGAAAAAATATCGCCTCCTAAGTGAAGCAGAATGGGAATACGCCTGTCGTGCCCGAACTACAACCCCATTTCATTTTGGGGAAACTATTACCCCGGGATTAGTCAACTATGACGGATACAAACCCTACGCAAACGCCCCCAAAGGACTTTACCGCCACCAAACAACCGATGTCGGGAGTTTTCCCCCCAATGCCTTTGGACTGTACGATATGCACGGCAATGTTTTGGAGTGGTGCAGCGATCGCACCGCTGCGTGGCACTCGAACTATAACGGCGCACCAACTGACGGAAGTTCCTGGGAAAGTTGCACAGGGGGTTGCCGGGTGCTGCGTGGCGGTTCCTGGATCAGCAAGGCGTACTCTTGCCGCAGTGCCAATCAGTTCTCGCTATTCGTACTCGCTCGCGAGCCCTACGCGGGGTTTCGCGTTGCGGTAGCGTCGGTTTCTCCCTAGTCCTAGTTTTCCCGCGAGGAGTCTTTTCTATCCTTTTACCCTTTAAATGATTCGGCGGTTGAAACCGCTTCTACACAAACAAAGTCCGCCTACGCGGACTAATAGATATGAATGGAATTTGCACGCTAGCCAACGACACAGTTTACGACCAACTAATTGCCTTGCTCAACAGTATTGAAATTATCTTAGGCTCAAATACTCCCGTCTGCATTTATCCTTTCGACGACCAAATAGAGCAAATCAAAGCTGAAATTGTTAACCGTCCCAACGTCTTTATTTATGAAGATAGCGCATCTATTCAGCGATGGGACAAATTCATGCAAGCAGCGGCGCCAGAGCGTTTGAACCGCAAAAAATTCCGGCTTTACGGCGCACATCGGCGCTTTTGCGCTTTCGACGGCCCGTTTGAAAAGTTTATCTATATGGATGCCGATACTTTGGTGATGAATTCCCTTGATGCGGTTTTTCAGAAGTTAGAGAAATCAGATTTTGTGGTTTATGATTTTCAATTTCTATCCCCAACTAAAGTATACAATATTCACTCACCAAAACTCCTCGAAGTTTTTGAGCCAAATCGGATCGACTCGGAAATATTTTGTTCGGGATTTTATGCCAGCAAGCAAGGATTGTTTGAGCAAAACACTAGGGAATGGCTGTTAGCTCAACTGCAATCGGGCGAGGCGGAAATGCTGTATGAAGGTGCGGGAGAACAGCCGTTGCTCAATTATATGGTGATGAAAACGGGGATGAATAGCTATAATTTTGCTTACAGCCTCCCGGATGGCGAAAAAACTGGGTGTAGCGTCACTTCTAAACATTTTGAAGAGCAAGATAGAATTTTGTACGACAAGGGAAACCGACTTACTTACATTCATTATATTGGTGTGCCGCCGGATTTAATTCGGAGAGTTTGTGCGGGCGAAAATATTGAGTTTCCATATCGCGATTTGTTCCTGCATTACCGCTATCTCCGGGAACCGTCCAAGCGTCCGATTTTTGCCCAAGCGCCAAAGTCTTATACTGAGGTTTGTGCGCCGAATTTGTTAACAAGGGTATTGAGAAGGTTGAGGATAAATGTATGAATCGCGGTATTTATATTGTTGCGAATGATAAAGTGCTCGAAAGTGCGATCGCCCTTTTAAACAGCATACGTCTGTACAATTGTCAAGTACCAATTTTTCTGATTCCCTTCGACGACAATTATCAGCAAGTCGCAGCCGCACTCAGCAGTCTCCACGGGGTGCGATTGTTCCCAAATCTGGAGTTTGTGGAACAGTTTACCAGAGAAATTGGCCAAATGTTCGATCGCAACTTTTTAGCCCTCCCCAACAAAATGCGAAAACTCGCCGCCTGGTTTGGCCCCCTTGACGAATTTCTGTACATCGATACCGATATCATCGTCTTTGAAGACATCGCAGACAACTTAAACAAACTATCAGAAGTAGACTTTTTTTGCTGCGACTATCACCACCTCAGCGAAAAACTGCGAAATGTATTTTCACCCGCTGTAAAAGAACAGAATATCTTTACCGACTCACAGCTTCAAGATGTATTCAACAGCGGTTTTTGGGCTTCCAGAAAAGGAAATATTACAGAATCGCAAATGTATGAAATTTTGCGAGAATGTTCGCAGCATCGAGAATATTTTGACTTTACTCAAAATGTCACCGACCAACCTATACTAAATTATATTACTCTTAAGCTGATTCCCAAGCGCTGCAACCTTGTTAAAGCTTCACCAAGCGAACCGGGAAGCTGGGCTGGTTCCAAGCATTTTCAAGAAATAGATTATGTTCTTTATGACAAAGGCAAAAGGTTAAAATATATTCACTGGGCGGGAATACCAATTAAATCGGGTAGTCCTTATTGGAATCTTTGGAAACATTATCGTTATCTCAATGAGGAACAACCAAATTTAGTGCAAAAAATATTTCGGGTTTTCAGTAGGTGAGGAGAAAATCATATGTTGTATCATTATCAACCAGCTTTGGAGAACAGGCAAGATGCCTGTTCCACAATTCATAAATTTGGGGGTGTTTTTGACACCAGACAAGCTTTGAAGAACAGGCAAGATGCCTGTTCCACAATTCAGAAATTCGGGGGTTTTTCTGACAGCCAACAAGCTTTGAAGAACAGGCATCTTGCCTGTTCCACAATTCAGAAATTTGGGGGTGCTTTTGACACCAGACAAGCTTTGGAGAACAGGCAAGATACCTGTTCCACAATTCATAAATTTTGTTGTGTTTCTGACAGCCAACAAGCTTTGGAGAACAGGCAAGATGCCTGTTCCACAATCAATAAATTTTATTTCTTGTGGTGTGGGCATCTTGCCCGCACCTAAAAAGAAATATATATGCGCTGGGTTACTTATTAACTAAAAAACTATGGCTGACGGCATTTATATTCTGGCAAACGATGTTGTTTTTGACCACTTAGTCGCTTTATTAAACAGCCTCGAAGTCAATGGGGCAAAAGATATTCCAGTTTGCATCATTCCCTACGATGACAGAATGAAAAAAGTGCAAGTAGAAATTGCAACTCGTCCTCATGTCACCCTGTTTGAAAATACCGATTCCCTCCATTTCTGGGAAGACTTTGCGACTCAAGTTTGGAAAACTCATGCAAAAGCTCAAAAAGTATGGAAATCTAAAGGTTTGAAACCTGTTCAATGTTTGGAGATGCACCGAAAATTATGTTGTTTCGACGGCCCTTTTGATAAATTCATCTATTTTGACGCAGACACTCTGTTAATGGGTTCTCTCGATTACATTTATCAAAAACTCGATGATTTTGATTGGGTAGCAAACGATTTTCAATACAAATCCGACCTCAATTATATATTTGATTTTTCCTCCGCCAAATTACCTCACATTTTAAATATTGACGAACTGCCATCTCATACTTTTTGTGCGGGTTGGTTTGCGTCAAAACTAGGGGTTTTTAATCGAAATAATGCTTCTCAATTTATCGAAAAATTAACATCAGGAGAAGCGGAAATTATGTCTTTGCGGGGCGCTGACCAATCTTTACTTAACTATTTAGTCGCCCGCAGCAAAATATCTTTTTACAACTTTGCATATACTCAACCCGAACAGGTGACGGGGAATCATTGGTCTTCTCAATTTGATGTGATAGATTATGTTCTATATGACAAAGGGCGACGGTTGACTTATTTGCATTACATGAGTATTTCGGCTACCAAAATTAATCTATTGTGTGCTGGTGAAGATGTGGAGATTCCCTACCGAGATGTATTTCTGCACTACCGTTATTTGAAGTCGCCGGAAAAATGCCCCAAACTCAAATCCCCAAGTTTGCTAGTGCGCGGATACAGAAAGGCCAAAACCTTTGTCAGGCAAAAAAATATCAACTTTAGGTATAGATTGGCAAATACAGAAATGAATATTTGGCGAAAAGCTGGCCGAAAAATTCGCAGTTTACAACTCGAAAATAAAGTTTACCAACAGTATTACAAAATTATGATGGACTTGCGGACAAGCCTTCTAGGCGTTCGCTTAACTTCAATTCGGCGTCCGTCTGTGGCTAACAGAAGTAAAATATCTCTAGCTATTACCCATTTTAACCGTTCTAGTTTGGTTGTAGGGGCATTGTGCAATGCTTTGTATGACGATCGCATTGATGATATTATTATTTACGATGATGCTTCCTCCCCCGAAGAGTTTTCTAGGATGCAAGCAAATATAGCAAACTTGTCACCTAAGATTTCTATCCGCAGAGGTGAGCAAAATTTTGGTGCGTATAAAAGCAAAATTATGGCGATTTCCCACTGCAAAAATGAGTGGGCAATTATTCTTGACTCTGACAATGCCTTGAGCGAAACTTATGTCGATAGACTATACCACATAACTGCATGGAATCCCAACCTAATTTACTGTCCGACATCCGCAAATCCCTACTTTAATTTTAAATTATTTTCGGACACAGAAATCAATCTTGAAAAAGCACGAGAATTAATTCTAAATAATCCCAATCCTAAATTATTTCGCAATTTTATTAATGATGGAAACTACTTCGTCAATGTACAGAAATACCTGGATTGTGCCGAGGATAATCAAGATATTTGCGTGCAAGCTTCCGATGTCGCCGCTTTCAATTATTTGTGGTTAAAAAGTGGCGCCAGCTTGTATGCTGTGAGTAATTTAAGTTATTATCATCGGCTACATTCAGGCAGTTATTGGCTAAGTACAATGACTGATTCTAAAAAAGTTTTGAATAAAATTATCGAAGCCATTACTACTCACAACAAGTGCGATTTTTTCTAAAATATAATGCTATAATCGCAGCATTTCGATTGCAGATAAACCTCAAAAGTTGGCGAATTCAAAAAATCAACAATGTTCAATTTAAGTTGCGGAATTTCTGGGATAGATAGCATCTAACTGTACTCTAACTGTACTCTAACTGTACACAGACTGAATCCACTCCCATTCGCGCCTTAATCCTTCTTCTAAAGCAACCTGTGGCTGATAACCTAAGATTTTCTGGGCTTTAGACACATCCGCGCTAGTGTGCCGCGCGTCTCCCCTCGCAGCTTCGGTAAAATCTATCCGAATAGGTCGATCGACAATCCTCTCTATTGTATCAATAACTTCTTTCAAAACTACCCGACTTCCCCCACCAATATTAAAAACTTCCCCCGCAGCTTCCGCAACCTCAGCCGCCGCTAAATTCGCCGCAACGCAATCGCTGATAAACGTAAAATCCCGCGTTTGCAATCCGTCGCCGAAAATTGAAATCGCCTCGTCAAACAAAATCGACTTAAAAAACTTGTGAAAAGCCATATCGGGGCGCTGTCTCGGCCCGTAAACAGTAAAATAGCGCAGGGAAGTAGTGGGAACGCCAAAATTTTTGTAATAAAGTCCGCACAAACGTTCACCGGCTAATTTCGTAATTCCGTAGGGAGAAACCGGCTGCGGACAAGCATTTTCATTCGTGGGAAAAGATTCAGCATTGCCGTAAATTGAAGAAGAAGAAGCATAGACAAACTTTTGCAATCTTGGCGCATCTTTGGCCGCTTCTAACAATACTTGAGTGCTGTTAATATTGCGTTCGGTATAGCTGCGAAAACCATCGCCCCAGCTAGCACGAACTCCTGCTTGCGCCGCCAGATGAAATATTACCTTCGCATCAGATAAAAGACCTCGCCAATTTACAGACAAAATATCGCCTTCCACCAATTCAAAACCCGGATACCTTTCAAATCGTGCAATATTCTTGCGCTTGAGATCCGGATCGTAATAATCGTTGAACTCATCAACACCGATCACCGTCTCCCCTCGATTTAAAAGAGTTTCTACTAAATTAGAGCCAATAAATCCCGCCGCACCCGTAACAATTAAAATACTCATTCGATTTTAGATTTTAGATTTTAGATTTTATTTTTAAAAAAATACACAAATTATTGCCTAAGTTGTCATCTTCTTCTTTCTCTTCCTCTGCGTACTCTGCGTTCTCTGCGGTTCAAAAAGCATCAAATAGGATAATCATAGATAACTATCAACCCCCTTGCTTCTCACAAAAGAGGTTGATAGTTAACTTTCATTGTTCAAAAGAATCTAAATCCAGCGCTTGGGAACCTCCGCGTTCTAACTCGATCAAAAGCTTACCTAGCTGAGTCCAAACTAGCCAGCCCGTGAGTACCGTCAGTGGCAAAGCTAGGGCATAACAAAGTAGTTTTGGGAAGCCAAAAATCTCCATCCCAGAAGCTAAAAATACGCAAATTCCGCCAGCCATTCCCAGAAAAGGTATGACCAATTGCAGCCTTGGCAGGTTAGCCAAGGTGCGAGTAGAACGATTTTTAGACCACTGTTGTACCGATTGTTTGAGAGTTGCTTCAAATGCTACGCCGGAAGCCATACCTGCTAGTAATCCAGCCGACATTAAAAAATAGGGAGGTTCTGGAAAATAATACACGAATAATTCCTTAATTGGGGGAAGGGGGAATGGGGAATTGGGCATGGGGCATGGGGCATTGGCCCGCGCAGGGCATTGGGTATGGGGAATTAGTTATTAGAACCAACAACTAACAACCAACAAATAACCAATGACTAATGACTAATGACCAATGACTAATGACTAAAATCGAGTTAGCGCGGCTGCTCCTGCTGTGGAAAACTCCGTCAAAGCGCCTAGAGCAACGTTGAACAGGCGACCGGGCTGCAAATCTTCCTTGACTAAGTTCCACAGGCTGCGAACTTCTTCGGTGTGGATTCGATCGTCCTCAATCAAAGCTAACATTAGCTGGCGTCTCAAAAACGACCCTTCCTCGGACAGCAAAAATTGCAAGCCTAGTTGTGCTGTGGGGAGCAAGTCGAAACTGCGATCCGATCGGGCGATCGCGATCATGTCCTCTAACCTGTTCCACTGGAATTTGCCATCTTTGAATAATACCTCAATCAGACGCCGCCGCAGTGCCGGAGATTCTCCGTTCAACAAACGCCGCGCTACATAAGGATACGCCACCTCGACTATCTTGAAATTCGGATTCAGCGTCAGGGCCAAACCTTCTTCTGTGACCAGAGAGCGAATAATTAAGGCAAATTTCGCCGGCACCCGGAAAGGATAATCGTACATCAACTCCGAAAACTGGTCTGTAATCGTCTTGAAGTTAAAATCTGACACCTTTTCGCCGACGATATCACCCAGTACAGATTCCAACGCCGGGACGATCGGCATAATATCTGTATCTGGAGTCAAAAAGCCAAGTTTGACAAAATCCTTGGCTAATTGTAAGTAATCTTTGTTGATCAAATGAACGACAGAATCAACCAAAGTTTCTTTAGTTGTTTCTTCCATCTGATCCATCATCCCAAAATCAATGTAAGCCATGCGGCCGTCCGCTAAGGCAAACAGATTTCCCGGATGGGGGTCAGCGTGAAAAAATCCGTGTTCCAGCAACTGTCGCAAACCGCTGCGGACTCCGACTTCAATTAAACTATCGGTATCCAAACCTGCGGCTTTAACACTTGCCATATCTGTCAGCTTGATGCCGTCAATCCATTCGAGAGTCAGAACGCAGTTTGAAGTATAACGCCAGTAAATACTCGGAACTTTTACTGTCGGGTCGTCGGCAAAATTTGTAGCAAATTTCTCGGCGTTGCGGCCTTCATTGATATAATCAATTTCCTCGAACAATTTGATACCAAATTCATCGACGATCAAACAAAGGTCGTGACCGAGATTCAGCGGCAACAAGGGGCCCAACCATCCAGCGGCCCAGCGCATTAAGTAAAGGTCAAGGCTCAAGACTGGCAGCAAATTCGGTCGCTGAACCTTGACTGCTACTGCTTCCCCGGTGAGGAGGCGAGCTCGGTAGACTTGACCGAGACTTGCCGCGGCGACAGGTTCGGGGGAGATTTCGCTGTAGGTTTCGCTAATTTTGCGATCGAGTTGCGCTTCAATAATCTCGAAAGCGCGCACCGAGTCAAACGGCGGCAATTGATCCTGAAGTTTGATCAATTCTTCAAGAAAGTCTTTGCGGATCAAATCCGGTCTGGTAGAAAGGGCTTGGCCGACTTTAATGAAAGTTGGGCCCAAGCGAGTGAGTATTTGTCGCAGGTGGGCGGCCCGTTCCGGCTGGTGTGCTGCGACTTCGTGCTGCCAACTGTCCCACAGCATCCCTAGCACAAAGCCCGCAAAAGACCAAATAACGGTAATTGCGCGCCAAATTGCTTTCCAAGGACGGTTGCGGTAATACTGAGCGATCGCTTGTGGATCGTAGCGTCTAGCCTGAGTGAATTGATACTGAGGCACTCGTTTATTTTCCTCTTATCTTCTGAAAATTACAGGTTAAATTGAGAATTGGGCATCGGCCATCGGGCATCGGGCATCGGGCATCGGGCATCGGGCATCGGGCATCGGGCATCAGGCATCGGGCATCGGGGATTAGAAGTCGAAAGTTCCAACATTCTTTATTCTTTATTCTTCCTTCTTCCCTCTTCCCTCTTCCTGAAATCCGTTACCTCCGTTACATCCGTCGAGCGAATCCGTTGCCGAACTTCCTTTTTCATCATTGACCGATCGCATTTCAAGTTTTAGGCGAGCGGAAAATGCACCCGTTCGAGGCGGATTGCTAGCCTAAATTTGTTTCTTTTCATTAAATATAGTACATAAAAGTACAAGTGATCAGTCAAAATACTTAACAGCTCTCCCTGACCGCTGCACATTCTCACAGCAATGCAACCCTGCAATTCTTTTCTCCTCCTGCATTTCCCTCGCTGATGCCATCGCGCCAAAGCTACCGGATGCGATCGCCCTTTGCCAAGCAATCTTTCAGACCATAAATCGTCCGCTCTTGTTGATCCCTCGACAGTTCCGGGAACATCGGCAAAGACAAGACTTCGCGACAAACTTGCTCAGCCTGTGGCAATTGACCGACAGAATAGCCCAAAGATTTGTAAACAGGTTGCAGGTGCAAAGGTAACGGATAGTAAACCATCGAACCGATGCCAGCTTCCTGCAACTGAGCCCGCACCGAGTCCCGGAAATTGCCAGAGGGATTTTGCGCGTCTTCTGGACTTGTCAGCCGGATCGTGTATTGATTCCAAACTCCTTTTGCTTCGGGCAATTCTTTGGGGAGGGCAACTCCGGGCACGCGGGAGAGAAATTCGCTGTAAAGTGTCGCTTTCTCCTGCCGCTGGGCGTTCCAACTGTCGAGATATCGCAATTTAATGCTGAGAATCACCGCTTGCAGGGCATCTAAACGGCTGTTGTAGCCGATTTCTTCGTAGAAATACCTAGAAGACTGTCCGTGTTCTTTGAGCACTCGCATCGAAGCTGCGAGGGCTGGATCGTTTGTCGTCACCGCGCCACCGTCACCGCAAGCGCCTAAATTTTTGGTCGGATAAAAACTGAAGCAGCCGACATGGCCGATGCTGCCGACTTTTCGAGACTGCCACTGGGCCCCGACAGATTGGGCGCAATCTTCAATTACGGCTAAATTGTGCCGAGTCGCAATTTCCATCAACCGAGTCATGTCTACCGGTTGGCCGAAGATGTGCACTGGCATAATTGCCTTGGTTTTTTCGGTAATTGCCGCTTCGAGGAGTTCGACATCCAGATTAAAAGTCTCGCTGTCAATATCGACAAATACTGGAGTCGCACCGACGGCGCTAATTGTCTCAGCCGAGGCAAAAAAAGTAAAAGGAGTGGTAATCACTTCATCGCCGGGGCCAATTTTGAGAGCACGCAAAGCCAAAATCAGGGCATCGGTGCCGGAGTTGCAGCCAACGCACTCGGAAACGCCGATGTAGTCGGCGAACTCTCGTTCAAAACTCTTCACGGCCGGGCCGCCTACGTAGCCGCCAGAGGCAAGCACTTTTTGCACCGCAGCGGTTATCTCGTCGCCAATCTGCGCGTATTGGCGGGTTAAGTCGAGGGGGGGAACATTATTCACTCTTCACACCATAAATTTCAAGCATTATCAAAGCAAATTCTTGCAGCAAAACTGTTTCCCAGAAACGTTTATTCAAATATCTTATATTTGGACAGGCAAACAATCACGTTATCGAAAGGGTAGGCCGGTGTTAATTCTGCTAGATTTTACAGATTTGGGTTGGGCTTTGGGGATGGTGGCGATCGCGATCGGGCTTTCGGCGTGGCAGAAATTGGGATTGGAGGGGGCGATCGCGATCGCCGCAGGGCGCACCCTGATCCAGCTAATCTTAGTCGGGTACGTGCTCGCAGTCGTATTTGACCCGGAGGGGAAAAATCCTTGGCTGGTTTTAGCAGTTTTAGCAATCATGCTGACAACAGCTAGCATGGTTGCCAGCAACCGCATCAGCAAAAAAATCAAGAACTTACTGCCCTTAGTTTGGGGTTCAATTTTTATCAGTACGGCCTTGACTCTCGCCTATACAAACTTGCTAATTTTGCAACCTGACCCTTGGTACGAACCGCAATACCTGATTCCTTTAGCGGGTATGATTTTGGGCAATGCCATGAACTCCGGGGCGATCGCGGGCGAAAGACTTGTCAGTACAGTTAATAGCAGCCAGTTAGAAATAGAAACCCATTTAAGTTTAGGTTCCACGCCGCAGCAAGCAGTAAAGCAGTACCGCAAAGATGCCATCAAAGCTGGATTAATCCCACTATTAAATACAATGACGGTGGTAGGAATCGTAACTTTACCCGGAATGATGACAGGTCAAATGCTGAGCGGTGTCAGTCCTCTCGATGCAGCATCTTACCAGATTTTAATTATGTTTGTGTTAGCGCTGGCAACTGTAATCGCAACTCTGCTGTTGACTGAGGGATTGTCCCGGAAGTTTTTCAATCAAGATGCACAATTGATAAAATGGTAATTGGGAATTGGGCATTGGGAATTGGCCAAACAGGACATTGGGAATTGATAATATAATGTAGGTAGGAACTTGTATGTGGCAGTATTTTTATGAACAGGCAAGATGCCTGTTCCACAAAGAGTGAGTTATCTTGTGGGGTGGGCTTCTAGCCCGCCCTAGCCATCACTAAGGAGAATAACCATGATTCAAACAGCAACTAAAACGCTAACTTTTGAAGAATTTGCGGAATGGAAGCCAGAAAACGGACGTTATGAACTGCACAATGGAGAGATTGTTGAAATGTCACAGCCATTAGGAGACCATGAAGAAGTTATCGGTTTTTTAGCCTCAGAGTTAACTGCTGAGTTTAGAAAGGTAAAACTTCCGTACTTCATCCCCAAACAAGCATTAGTTAAGCCACTGAAAAACGAATCAGCTTATTCGCCCGATCTTCCGATATTAAATCGCCCCAACTTAGCGTCAGAACCTATGTGGAAAAAATTCTCAACCGTGACTCAAGGCGCATCAATTCCGCTGGTTATTGAAGTAGTTAGCACGAATTGGCAAGATGACTACATCAAAAAAGTAGGCGAATACGAACTAATTGGGATTCCTGAATACTGGATTGTGGATTATCTCGGTTTGGGCGGCCGTAGGTTTATCGGGAATCCCAAGCAACCAACGATATCGGTTTATCAGTTGGTTGATGGCGAGTATGAGGTGAGTTTGTTTCGGGGAAATGATAGGATTGAGTCGCCAACTTTTCCAGAGTTGAATTTGACGGCTAAACAAGTTTTTCAAGCTGGATTGACTGGGGATGAAATTGCTGGGGATACCGATTAGTTTTGAAGGAACAGGACTTAGGGAAGAAGTGATTTTACGCCCTACCCATAGCGGTAAGGCGCGCATTGCAAACCTGCAAGATAGAGGTTATGCGTAAATCCTGAGTTACTCTTTTACTCAGATAAAAGAATAGGAATTAATCGTTCCTCGATTTCATCAATATAGGCTGTTAAGCCTGTATAAACACCCTTTTTTCGTAGAAATTCCACAGGCGTGTCTTCCCAGCACTGTTGTTCGCGTTCCATCTTGCCACCTGTTAGCTTTTCGACAACAACTTTAGGATTTCTAATGCGATCGGGTTCTGTCAATGAGTTAGAGCGTAGTCTGTGTGACTCCTCGCAAGGATTAAACGTCAATTCGGTCATTATCTCTTGAAGAATTTGTTTTTCCTGTTGATTAGATGGAATAAACCCATTTAAAACCCAAGCTTCCCGCATTCTGTCGGCTGTACCCATAATAATTTCTAATTTAGGTTGTCGTTCGATTTGTTCTGAACGTGCTTGCTCAATACCTTCTCTTCGCTGAGGTTGATTGTCTAAATCGCGGATCAGGAGAACTGCTTTAATCTGTCGTGTTTTTTGAATAAATCGTACTAAATTAATAATTTTTATAGCTGCTGCACCATCAGCTTTTAAGGCTCCATCTTTACGATGACCTAAATACCTTGGAGGACGAAATCCTAAGCTTTGTTGGAAATTATCTATAATTTGATTAATATTTTTCCAGCAAGAATTCTCCGTGCCAGCTTCTAAACCACTCCATTGAAATAGATGTTGCAGCATCTCAGGTTCTAACCAATCAATTTTTTCTACTAAAACGCGATCGGCTAATCTAGTAGCGGTTCGTGCGTCTGCACTACTTTCTACAATCACCACAAACTCAATCATTTATTTCTCCTGCAACCACCCAATCTTCTCCCTCAGCATCCCAGAATTCTCCAGTGGTTAAAGTTTGTTTTGCCCATTCTACATCAGGATGTTCATCCAATCGTTTGCAACGAGTCACACCTGAATAGTTGTTACTTAATACATGAACTTGAGAAGGAAGAAGTTCATCCACAATGTAAGGAGAATGGGTAGAAAAAATAATTTGCAGATTGCTGTTGTATTGAAGAATTTCCTTGAAAACAGCGATTAATTCTCGTTGCGCTTTGGGATGGAGTCCCTGTTCAACATCATCTAATAACACTAAATTAGGTTGATTGGGATTCATCAAAACAGTCAGTAATCCGAGAGCGAGCATTGTGCCTTCGCTAATGGCATGGGCTGGTATGCGCTTACCAGTATTCATGTCTAGGACAACTTCTTGCCCTGCAATTTCCTGACTTTCTTCGTAGGAGATAGATTTGCCATCGACTTCGATTAAGCGTTGGCGATTGACCATAACTTTAGCTCGCCTTACCCCTACCTCGCGGACACCTGGTACAATCCGTTTCAACATTTTCTGTAAAGATTGAAATTTATCTGGATCTTCGTCACGAAGATAGTCTAAGGTAGGTGCTAACCCTGAACCATCGAACTCAACTCGCGGTGTAATTGCATCACTGTAAGCTGCTTTAGCAAGATTAGTAGCTACGAGCTTAAGATGAACTGCGTTTCTCAAAGATTGCTGAATTGGCTCTTCCGTAGTCATTAAGGAAGTTTCAGACATTACTTTCCTATATTCCTGGTTTTTATCTGCCTTCCATAATGCTGTAAACTCCCACATCTGATTAACGTTTCGTCTCCACTCATAGGAAGCTTCCCAATTATTTATATCTGGGTTTTTCCAAAAACCACTTGCAGTAACAGACATATTATCTTGCCCAATTGTTGTAATAAATTGAGGCTCTTTTTCATGCTGAAAAATCTTGTCAAATGATGAATTAGCAAGCCGACTGAGATAATGCACTGCTTGCAAAACTGATGTTTTACCCGAACTGTTTTGTCCTACGAGTGCGTGTAGGCGTGAACTATCTAAACTAAGTTCTGTATCTTTATGACTTTTGAAGTTATGAAGTTTGACCTTTTCTAGCATTTGATTGCTAATATTATTTTATACAGTTTGATTGCCGAGCTTGTAGTGTGTGTTCGGATGTTCTAAGTTGTTAGCGCGCATTTAATTGTAACAATCATGTTTCTTGAAACAATGAGTGGGGCGTTGCTCCTAGCCCGCCCCAAAAACTAAAATTAAATGCCGTAACAGCTTACTTCGGTTCGTGACTCCCAATCCGCTTGCCTTCGCCATCGTACACCTGCATCGGGATTTTGGCGTTTTCGGCGATCGCCTCCAAAGCTTTTTGCAACGTTTGAACGTGCTTTTCTACAGCTTGGCGAGTCTTCACAGCATTGTTGTTGTTTGCTTGGATGAAAGTTTCTTGCAGTTTCTGCACGTAACCTGGAGTCATCTGCACCGCAATCAAATCTTTGCTAACAGTATAGTCGCAAATCTTGGGGTTGCCTTTGCAAGTTCTATCTAAATCCGTGCGGGCTTTTTGCAGGTTCCTTTCTTCCTGCAACTTTACTTCTGCTTGCTGCAATGAAGTTTTGTAGGAAGCGATCAGCGGTTTGGCTTTCGGAGAATAGGCAGTTGCCGCCGGCACTTGCTCAGCGTAACTCAAAGCTCTTCGCCAGGATTCAGATGCTTTAAACCAGGCGTTTTTGCCCTCAAAAATTCGAGCTTCCGCTGCTAAAGTCACAGCTTGAGTATAGGCATTTTCCGAAATTCCTTCGACATTTTTGCGCTCGCGAGCTTCTGAAAGTTTGGTTTCGTATTTGGGAACTAGCAGTTTAGCTTGTTGGTAAGATGTCGTGTTCGTGGGAATTTCTGATAGGATTTCGAGGGATTCTTCCCAACCTGATTGCACTTGATCCCAAGTCTCGGCAGTAGTCGCTACTGCTTCGCGAGCTTCTGCTATTTGGGCTGTATTTTTGGCCGCGAGCAGGGTTTTTTCCGCTTTTTTCTCTGTGCTTAACTGCCGATTTCCTGTTGCTACATTCTTCCGGTATTCTTTTGACTTTTTCTGAGCAAATGGATAAACAGGGCTGTCTGGGGGGATTTCTCCGAGTTCGGCGATCGCACTTTGCCACAGAGCTTGCGCTTCCTGCCCGTCCTCGGCAGAATAAGGCGGATTTTGGGTTTTCTGGGCTGCTGACTGTGCGAGGCGCGCTGCATCGATCGCAGAGTTTAAATTCTGATTTTGCGAACGGTAGTTTTCCAGAGCGCTTTGAGCTTCACCGCGATGAATTGACCATGAGGGAATCGGTTCCAAAAGGGCGATCGCCTGTTTTAACTGTCGCTGCGCTTCTTGGGGGCTGTTGGCAACTTTTGACGTTTTCAGCGTCTTGGTTGAATTCTCGCTCAACTGTTTGGCATTAGCTAATGCACTACATCCTCCGATGACGCAGGGCCGGCTCAGCATATAATAACCGCCTGCCAAAACTAGCGCGGCGACACTGACCATTCCTGCTGCCGCCAGCATCGCAAATGGTGAATGCTTGGGTTTTTGGGCAACTGTTACCACTTCCATATCCAGCGGATTGAAGGGATTGTCTGCAATATCTGCCGGGATTGCAGCTACCTTAAAGGCGATCGGCTCGGAATTGCTGGAACTCTCAGACAAATTGGGGAAATATTCTTCATCCCACGCATCTTTCCCATCCGTTTCTAACGGTATCTCCTCCTCTACATCCGCCGTCTGGGCTACATTTTCTGTTAATACTATCCCGGTTTCTTCTGCGGGGGGATTCTCGGTTTTTTTGAACAACAGCACTGTTTTTGGTCTTGACAAAACAGGCTGGTGCATGGTAAAAGAATGGAAAGCATAAGGCTGTTTTTGCCCGGTAATTTTTAGGCAAAGTCCAATCTGTTGAATAGATGCTGGTTCTATTTCGAGAATTGCTGCTTCTAGCACCGCAAAAGTCGGTTTGGCTTTGAGAACTAAACTGCGCGGGTGTTCTCCCACAACCGTTAAAGATTCATCTCGAAAATCACAACTAATATAAAGCGGTAAGTTTTTAAATCCGGCTGCTTGCAAGTGTTGCTGCAATTTTACTTCCAGAATTTGTGCGTTGCTTTGTCGCGTTGCTGCTGTCATATTTTTTCCTCTCTCTGATATCACCACTTTCGATTTTAGATTTTGAATTTTAGATTTTAGGTTGCAGAACAGTCGGGATTTGTGATTTGTTTGAACTTGGGCACCGATTCCTTCCAAATCTTAACTCTTAAAATTCAAGTTGCAACAAAATCTTAACTCTCAAATCTCAGCTTGCAAAGCCTGTCCATAACTTTCGCTGTAATAAACTTGAGTCACGTCAAAACGTCCGCCATATTGTTTCAAAGGTGCTGCTGCATAACCAAGCGGCAGCAAACAGCAAACATCTACTTCTTCGGGAATTTGAAAGGCTTCTTTCACCTTAGCGCTGACAAAACCTTCCATCGGACAACTGTCAACCCCAAAGCTTTTAGCTGCAATCATTAAGTGGGCTACTGCGAGCATTGTATGTCTGTTTGTCCAAGCTTCTAGGGAGTCGAAGCAGGGACGGTTCTCGAACAATTGCGGGATTGCTTGTCGCATATAACCGGCTAAATTGTCATTCATTGCGCCTGTGGTTTTGCCCAAGTCGATGACGGCTTCGGTGTTTTCGGGCCTGGCGGCGCGCCGATCGCCACAACAGATTAATACTATTGGGGCTTCTACCACTTGGCGCTGATCGAAGGCGCAAGCTTTTAATTTTTCCTTGCTGGCTGCGTTTTGAAGTACGATAAACCGCCAAGGCTGCAAGTTGTAACCAGAGGGCGATCGCACTCCCAATCGCAAAATCTCTGCCAATATTGCTGGGGGAATCGGATCGGGTTGGAAACTGCGCGCGGCCCGCCGGCTTTCGATCGCCGTTTTAACATTAATTGAAGGTTGGATTTCAATTGTCATGGATAATTGGTAATTGGTAATTGGGCATTGGGCATTGGGCATTGGGCATTGGGCATTGGGCATTGGGCATTCGGAATTGGGCATTGGGCATCGGGCATCGGGCATTGGGCATTGTTATTTGTTATTTGTCCGATGTTATTTGTGAGTGGCTACCAATAACTAATAACTAATGACTAATGACTAATGACTAATGACTGCTGACTTACCCCAAGCCCAACTCGCGCTTGAGCAAATTAATCGACTTAGATCCGATGTAATTTTCGGAGCATATCAGTTGCGGGGGACGAATAATATCTTCTCTAGCCGCATTGATGGCAGCTTTAACTGTAGCAAAACTCGGTTGGTCGCAAAAAATTGTTCTGGCCGATCGCACGATCGAGTTAATCTTGTACTCGTCTGACACCAAGGCCGTCATCACCAGCAAATCCTCTCCCCGGATGCTGTGGATGATGACTTCGGTCGATCGTAGCATTCCCGGACTCAGGCTAACGAGACCCAAATAACTGTCTTTCGGCAAACCCCCGACTAACTGGATTTCCTGGCTGTAGTCGTAGATGTCTACGGGAATCACTCGCACCGAACGAGGTGCCGAAATCGATTCTGCTTCTCCGATAAAATATCGACTCGTGATCACAGTTCCCGAAGAGATTTGATCCAAAAAAGTACCTAGCTGTTCCATCGCCACTAACTGTATGGGAATGCGGAGAGCTTGTTCGAGTTCTTTCGCCATCAGTTCACCCACGCCGATGTCTTCTGTGGGGGCTGTAACGACCACGCGGGCGCTGCACCTGAGCCGCCAGTCAATTTCGGCCAAAAATAATTCCCTCGCTTGGTTGAGCGTACAGCCCTGTCCCAGCAGTTGATCGATACTTCCTTGCACTATTTTGTTGGCAAGGGGATATTCTTCGAGGATCGGAGATTTGAGTTTGTTGCCGTGTTCGTTGCCTTGAGCACGGACGTAAATGCCCGATCCTGCTTGGGCTTCTACGAGTCCGGTATTTTCGAGCTGGCGGTATACTTTGCTGATGGTGTTGCGGTGCAAACCCGTCTGCATGGCTAGCTGTCTGGTGCTGGGCAAGCGGTGTCCGGGCGGAAATTGTCGCGAGGCGATCGCAAACCTGATTTGATTGAATAGTTGGGTGGATGCTGGAATATCGCTATCGGTTTGAATATGAAATTGAACCATTATTAAAGGCTCCGACGACTTCAACTTAGTATTTTTATAAGGTCGAGTACCGCGCCTCGGATTGCTGCGATATCTCTGTCTATAGCATAATCTTATTTGGCTGCTCTGCTGCAGCCGTTCTGCCGAGCGGGCGATGGCGCCTTCGAGGCGATTAATCGCAGCCTGCAGAGTTTCCCTCAACAATCAGGTACTTTCAAGTCTTAGTTTTATTTACTGCTTTGTAAAACTTACCTAAACTTGTCTAAACCCATTTTTAGACACAATTCGGAGTTTACTTCCTACGCTGTTGGGTAGACGGCTAATCCCAAGATAAGTAGGCTATCCCCCTGGCTGCCGAGGGTTCCCAGTTTAAAATATTTAAACTTGCGTTAAAATCACGATCCAAAGATATGCCACAAGCAGGACAATCAAAAGTCCGAACGCTTAGTGGCATCTCTTTTTTTGTACCACAATTGGAACAAGTCTTAGTGCTAGGAAACCACTGGTCTACCAACACTAAATTAGCTCCATACATTTTTGACTTGTAGTCAAGTTGACGTTTGAACTCGTAGAATCCAAGGTCAGATATTGCTCCAGCGTTCCTTGTGATTCGCCATCATTCCTTGAACATTCAAGTTTTCAATCTTGATTAGCTTGAAAGTTTTAACGGTGGGAGTTGTCAACTTGTGAAGGAAATCTAAACGAATATTAGCTAGCCGTGCATGGAGCCGACGGATTTTATCGTAGGTTTTACGCTGGTTTTGAGAACCTCTTACCGGTTTTGATGCTTTGCGTTGCAATTTAGCAAGTTTGGTTTTCGCACTGGCTCTTAACGGCTTTGGCGCATCAAATACCTGCTGATTTGACAGCGTGGCAAAAGAATTAATGCCTACATCGATTCCTACAGAGCTTTCAGATTGTTGAACAGGCAAACGTTCTGCATCAACACAGAATGACACAAACCAACGACTTCCTTCTTTTGAAACCGTAAAAGTTTGAGAAATAAAACCACATTCTAATGGTTCAAAAAGCCGAAAACTTCCCAGCGTAGGGATTTTAATGGTGCTACCAGCGACCAACAAAACTTTGCCGTTAGACGAATCGACTGTAAAGGATTGACTGTCTCTGCGGCTGGCGAATCTTGGATGACCTGCTTTCCCAGAGCGATAACGATTGAAAGCATCTTTTAGATCGATTAACGCATTTTGGTAAACTCGACTAGATAACTGGTTCATCCAAGCAAATTCAGGCTTTTTCTTGACGTAGTTGGTGAGAACTTTCTTGACTTCGCCTATCACCTTCGAGTCGGTAAATTTCCCTTCGCTATACATTTGAGTCCGCAAGCTCAGCCCAAAGTTAAATACTACGCGCCGGAATCCTGCGTGTTTTGCCATCACGGTCGCTTCTCTGTTATTCAGTTTGAGCGCTCGTTTAATAGCAAACACAAAACTTCCTCTCAATAATCAACTATGGAGAATTTTAGCAAACTATTTGGCACTTTAGTCAATATCTGCAATTTTGAGATCGCTTCCTGTTTTTCTCCCCGTCAGTAAATAAGTTTGCATTGGCCCTTTACCTTTAATCTCGATCTCGCCGCGATCTTCAAATTCATATTTATCCTGCAGCAACTTATGAGTATAATGGCTGACTTGAATGCGGCCTGTTATGCCGTGAGATTCCATACGGCTGGCTGTATTTACCGCATTTCCCCACAAATCGTAAATAAATTTTTTAGTGCCGATTACCCCTGCTACCACCGGGCCGCTATTAATCCCGATGCGGAGCTCAAATTTCGCGTCTAGCTTCACATTTAATTTCTCAATTGCTACTAGCATATCCAGCGCCATTTCGGCGATCGCCTCTGCGTGGTCTGGGCGTTCAATGGGAATGCCGCCTGCTACCATGTAAGCGTCCCCGATCGTCTTGATTTTTTCTAAGCCGTGCTTCTCACTCAGTTGGTCAAAAGCTGAGAAAATTTCATTCAGCAAGTACACTAATTTAGTTGCGGACATGGTGGTAGAAATTTGGGTAAAATTCACCAAATCAGCAAAAAGAATTGTTGCTTTTTCAAACTTGTCTGCAATTACCCCCGGTTCGTGCTTCAACCGATCCACGATCGGTCCGGGCAAAATATTTAGCAGTAAACCGTCAGTTTTTCTCTGTTCTTTCTTGAGTGCAGCTTCCATCTTCTTGCGCTTGGAAATGTTGTGAAAAAACACAGAAAGGCCGTCGTGACCAGGAAAAACCCGGACTTCCAACCACACTTTTAAGGGAAGATAATATTTTTCAAAACTCACTCCAACTTGTTTCGCTACCGCTGCATGATACTCTTCATAAAAATCAGAACTCACTAATTCGGGAAACTCTTCCCAAATATTTTTACCATAAATTTCTTCCGGCGATCGCTGCAAAAATTGCCCTGCTTTGTAATTGACGTAAGTAAATCGCCACTGGGTGTCTAAAGCAAAAAAAGCATCGCTCATTCCTTCTAAAAAATTGACAATTTGCTCGTCTGTAGAACGGAGTTTGGCTTCTACTTGTTTGTTCCTGATCTGTGCGCGCTTTAATTTAGTTATATTTATTCGCAACTCCATTTGGTTAATAATTTGCCGTCCTAAAGTCCGCAGCGCTTCTAGCTGTTGTGGGGTGAGATTACGAGGAACTGTATCTATCGCGCACAAAGTGCCGATCGGATAACCGTCAGGAGTTACTAGCGGGGCTCCAGCATAAAACCGAATATTGGGATCGGAAGTTACTAGCGGATTGCCGACAAAGCGATCGTCATCTAAAGCATTGGGTACAACTAGCAATTCGTTGGGATTTAAAATAGCGTGGGCGCAAAAAGCTGACTCTCTCGGAGTTTCGGGCGCTTCCAGGCCGACTTTGGATTTAAACCACTGTCGGTTAGAATCTATTAAGCTTACTAAAGCAATAGGAGTGCCGCAAATATAGGATGCTAAAGCTGTTAGATCATCAAAAGCTGCTTCGGCTTCTGTGTCGAGAATGTTGTAGCGGTGAAGTGCTTCTATTCTCTCTTCTTCGTTGCTGGGCAAAGGTGCAGCTTGCATCGGCGGCCGCGAGGATATAGGTTTGCGAACAATGCGTGGAAGTATTAGTGCAGCGAATTTTCTGACTTGCGAGACCACTTTTTTAACTAATATCAAAAGACTTGTTGGCCAACCTTTATTCATCTTTATTTATTTTTTTTCACCCCTGATGGAACTGCGTATGTGCGATATCATTGGTGTCAACTTAAGCCTGAAACCCCTGATCAATGTCGCTTTTAGGTAAAGTCTAGATCCCCCTAAATCCCCCTGATTGTTGGGGAGTAGGGGTTGACTTTGAGAAGACTCCTGTCCCCCCCTTATTAAGGGGGGCGCCAGGGTGATCTAGCCTTAATAGTCAAACATCAGTCTCTAACTGGGTTTGACGTTAAGTTGACACCAATGGTGCGATCGAACTCGGCTCTACTTACGTATTTACCGCAACTAACTCCTCAATCTCCGGAGCTTTTGTGGGCAATTTGCCTGTCAATACTTCTCTACCCTCATCGATGACAAGTATATCATCTTCTATGCGTATCCCCCGCACATCGGCGAATTTTTCCAACTCCTCCCACTTAACAAAATCTTCATATTTAGCGCGGTTTTCTGGGTTATTTAAGATGGCCGGAACTTGATAAAATCCCGGTTCGATCGATACCAGCATTCCCGGACGCAAAACTCGATTCAACCGCAAAAATCCCAACCCAAACCGACTGCTTCTCGTTCTTCCTTCTTCATAGCCAGCCAAATCTCCTAAATCTTCCATATCGTGAACATCTAAACCAATTAAATGTCCGATTCCATGTACAAAAAACAGCGCGTGAGCATCCATTTCTACCAAATCTTCAACATTGCCCCGCAAAATACCTAAATCAACTAATCCTTCCGCCATAATCCGAGCAGCTAACAGGTGAATGTCTCGATATTCCACCCCCGCACTAACTTTATCAATACAAGCATCGTGTGCTGCCAAAACTACATCATAAATCGCTCTTTGAGTCGGAGAAAACTTGCCAGAAACCGGCCAAGTGCGAGTCACATCAGCCGCCCATCCCGTTGATGTTTCCGCACCGACATCTGCTAACAGCAAATCTCCTGTTTGTAGGGGATTGTGATAATGTTCGCTGTGCAGCACTTCTCCATGCACCGTCACGATACTAGGATAGGCATAGGTCATATTTTTGGAGATGATGACACTTTCCATTGCAGCGCGCACCCCTGCTTCAATTTGAGCATTTCGGGTTGCCGCCATTCCCGCTTTGTGAGCTTCTACAGTGACAGCGGCAGCTTGACGCAATTCGGCCAAACTGGCTGCATCGTGGCTCAGGCGCAGAGATATGATGGCCTTGGTTAATTCTAGGTCGATTCCGGTTGGCGAGTTGGGCGGTGCCAGAGGGCGATCTAGAATTTGAGACTGTTGCAACTGAGTCCAAGAATCCTGAATTGCGATCGTTGCTGCATTTGTTGAGCGCGCTTTCAATTCCGTCATTGGAAAAGCAGCATCAGCCCCAATTAGTTCGGCAATTTCTGCTCTTTTCGGCATTTCTCCGTGCCAAAGAGTGCTGCTAGCAGGTGCGTCATCTAAGAACAATTCTAATTTGCCCGATTCTAAGCGAATGGCAGCATTTTCTAAGGGCAAACCAGCAAAATATAGAAAGTGACTGCTGGCACGAAAGGGATAAGTAAGTGCCGGATAATTGCGAGGAATGCTGCGCCCCGACCATAAAATTACCGGAAAATTAATTAAACTAGCCAGTTTTTGCCGCCGTTGGTGTAGAGTATTAGTTAACAAATCATCACCTTGTGTAATTGTCATGGGTAAAAACCTATAATTTAGAGTTGGGTTTGCAGTCAGCCACAAGTTTTTGCATTCTCAGCATTAAAGCACTAAAATTCTGACTGCCAACTTGGCAGGCATTTTTGAGAAAATTCTCATCGGTCACTTCTTTTTTGCTAGCATTTATAGGCTGTCTTTTTTATAGTCTTGGTCGTCATCACCCGGATGATTGGGTTAAGCTGTAAGCCCGATCCCCAGTCAGTAAAAACAGGCTGAAACGGCTACTCCGCAGGCAATTAGCAGAAAGGTCACAACCCCCGCAATTAGTCAAATTCCTGGGTCTGGTTTTTGTTGATTGGGTGACGTGAGCGAGATCCTCTATTGACTGTTTGATATATGAGACTTTAAAGTATAAGTAAAATTAACAGAAAAAACATGAAAATTTCTCATAAAGCTCCTCAAACTTCTGTGCAAGTACGCGACTGGCCGATAGCACACTTACCGGGATTGAGCAAGGAAAACCAATCTCAACTGGAAGAGTGCAGCATCACGACAACCGGACAACTAATTAGCCTGACGAAAACGCAGGCGGCGAAAGTGTTGCTAGCCAATCAATTACAGATTAACATTCAATATGTTAATAAATGGGTAGCGATGGCAAATTTGGCTCGAATTCCAAGTGTAGGGTGTCAGTATTGCGGGCTGTTACTTCACGCCGGCGTTGCTTCGCCGGCTCAATTGGCTCAAATGCCCGTCGAGAGATTGCACCAACAAATTTTAAGGCTGCACGTAGCGACAATGCAGCGCAATGACTTAACTCCTTCAGTCGATCGCGTGCAAAAATGGGTTCAACAAGCTAGATTAGTCAGTAGTCATTAGTCAGTTGTCAGTTGTCAGTTGTTAGTTGTCAGTTGTCAGTTGTTAGTTGTTATTAGCCAACAGTCAACAGTCAACAGTCAACAGTCATTAGTCAGTTGTTATTAGCCAACAGTCAACAGTCAACAGTCAACAGTCAACAGTCAACAGTCAACAATCATTATGTCAATTCAAGTTTACGGAATCCCGAACTGCGGAACCTGCAAAAAAGCTTTCCAGTGGCTCAAAGATAGCGATGTTAATTACGAGTTCATTGACACAAAAGAACAGCCGCCGACTCGCGAAACAATCCAAAGCTGGGTAGCTGCTTTGGGTTTTCAACCCATGCGAAATACTTCAGGTCAATCCTACCGCGCTTTGGGCGACGACAAGAATAATTGGACTAGCGAACAGTGGGTAGAGGCTTTTGCTAAGGATGCGATGCTGCTGAAACGTCCTATGTTTGTTAAAGATGGAACGGCTGTTTTAGTAGGCTTTAGAGAGACACCAGATGTGATGCGAGAAAAGTTGGGAATTTAGAAGGGCCCTTATGGGCGCACCTTACGGCTACGAATAAATGCAGATGAAAGAAAATTACTAATCTCAGGACTTTTTTCGTTTCATAAATTTCCTCTCGCCCACATCATCACTGAAGCCCCACCGTTCATAAAATGGTATCATCTTCGGCAAACAGTGAAGTCCTAATGTTTCAACAGCTTGCAATTTAGGATGATTTACAACTGCATCCATCAACTTCACACCTAGTCCCATCTTGCGGTGCGTTGGGTTGACGATGACATCACAAATTGTTGCTCTGTACACAAAATCGGTGATAACGCGAGTAAAAGCAATTAGCCGATCGCTCTCATCGACAAAACCAATGATAACATCAGTCGCCGCCAGCATTTTCACAACATCCTCCCGCGTCCGCTTGTCACTCCAAAACTCGTTTTTGTACAAATCCATCAAGTCGGAAACCTGGCTTTCGGTCAAAGTTTCGACAATTCGGTACTTATCCATTTGAGCGGTCATACTCTACTTTACCGTAATCTAGTTTAATTGCGCGATCGGCAATATCAAAATAGCGATCGTCGTGACTAATCACAAACACCGTTTTCCCCCGCCGCTTCAACTCTGGTAGCAACTGCTTGTAAAAAATATCGCGGAAAAACGGATCTTGATCCGAAGCCCATTCATCAAACAAATAAATCGGTCTATCTTCCAAATACGCCGTCAGCAAAGCCAGCCGCTTTCGCTGTCCCTGAGACAAAGCCGTAGTTGACAAAACTCCATCTTTCACCTGAACTTTATTGTCCAAATGAAACTCTCGCAAATATTCAGCAGCCTGCTTGTCCAAATCGTGATTAGTCATCCCCAAAAGCCTTTCAAACAGATAGAAATCCGAAAAAATTGCCGAAAAATTCTGCCTGTAGCACTCACGATTCTCATCAGTAATTGGCTGACCATCTAGGAGAATTTCTCCCGATTCAGGAATGTACAAACCAGTGATTAACTTAGCTAAAGTAGACTTACCGCTGCCGTTACCGCCAATTATAAACACCAATTGACCCGGATGAAACTTCAAATTCAGCTCGCCCAAACTAAAATTGCTGTCTTCTTTTTCTCCCGGATAGCTGTGAATTATTCGATTTAACTCCAGCGTCTCCCACTCAGCAGTTTGAAACGGTTTAACCGCTGAATTTATCTCAGCTTGACTTGCCAAGGCCAATCCCATCCTCTCTATCTTTTCGACAGAAGTATTAGCACGAAAAATCGCCGGCAACCTTTGCAAAATATTGTTAAACGGAGACATCAAATAGGTACTTGTCAGAATGTAAGCTGACAAAACCGGAGTTGAAACCGGCACAAATTTCGGCAAAGCAAACAGCAGCAAACCCATCAGCATAAAAAATAGCAACTGACCCACTCCAATCGCAACTGCACCAGTATTCAAAGCAGTCACGTTATAATCGCGGGAAGCATCAGCACTCACCTGCAATTCTTCCGTAAAAAACTCTTGGCGGCGCAAGGAATGCAGTTTAAGTTCCTTAATTCCATCAGTAATACTGCGAAAATGCTTAAATAATATATCTTGTTCTTCTCTGGCTAAATCGAAGAATTTCCGCATTTTGCTCAGCAACAACTGCACCGTGCCAATCATCAGCACCAGAAAACTAAATACAACAACAAAAACCGTACCCGAAATCGTGCTTAAATAAGTTAAGCAGCCCACGACAACAGCGATATCAACACAGAGAAAAGGAATCAAAAATATAGTATTAGAAAGCGTTCCCACATCATCCGTGAGAGTTGCCAGCAAGCGGTTAGCACCCAACTCTTCCAAATTCCGCAAAGGAGTAGACAAAATGCCACGGCTCAAACTCAGCCGCAGATTGTAAACAGCTTCTTGAGAAAGGTAGATTAACAAAAATTGGGATACAAAGCCACTCAAAAGAGCCAAGATTGCTAATCCCGCAAAATACCAGACTAAATTACCATTGGAATTGTCGCTGATTGCCCGATTAATTAGGGAAATTAACATAGCGCTGCAACCGCCGCTGATTAAGCCGGTGAGTATGGCAATGGAAACATTTAACCAAGAAGCCTTTAACAGTAACCAAATTACATTCATCTAATTTTACTCTTAATTTAAATTTGGAAACTCTGGAATAAACCAAGCAAATCCCCTACTTCTTGGTTACAATCTCGCTCGCCAATGAATTTGATTCAGAAGTCGGGGATATATAGCAATCCTCGCATCAGTTGTAAAAATATGTAGGGGTAGTGCTACCCCTACTCCCCGTGCCTACCCCCCACGGATCGGGGCAACCGGGCGTGGGTTTTGCCCCTACAACAATTACACAATTCATTTAGAATCGCTATATAGCATTAATTTTATTCTTGTACTTCCGTTTCCTGGGTTTCAAATACTACTTTTGCATAAATCTCGTTCATCGACATTTGCACTCCCAAGGAAGCAAAAGAAACTGTTGCTGTTTCTCCCTCATATTCCTGAAATAACCATTGATTAGATTCAGTTTTAATATACTGTTTGACTAACAATTCGTATTGGCTGACTAATACATATTCACGGAATTGAGGAATCGATCGATAAAACCGAAACTTATCCTCTCGATCAAAATCTTTGGTAGACTTAGAAAGCACTTCCACGATGAGCATCGGATTGAGGATCTCATCACTGCGTCCCTCGTTGAAAATGGGTTCTCCTTCAATCACCATTACATCCGGGTAAGTTCCGCGTCGGTACCGAGGAATCCACAACCGCAAATCGTTGTGAAAAAGCTCATAGGGCTGCCCCTCAAGCAAATTTCCCAAGACTCTACTCAAATTTCGGATAATCCGGCTGTGATTAATACTACCACCAGTCATTTGTACAATTTCTCCATCGCGGTATTCATTTCTAAACTCAGCAGTTTCCTCTAACTCCCGGTACTCATCTAGAGTATAAATTTTTTGCTTATTTTCTACTAACATTTTTACCTCTACAGTTGCGACTAATTTTTAACGACGGAGGATTTTATAGAATATGATAGCAAATTTTCAGGTAGCTTGAAAGGGTGCGATTTGAGATATTGCACCCAATTTTATATGGGATTGGTTCCAGAACTGTTTAATTCCATAACTGTTGCTTCATGCAGCACTGGAAAATTCACCGAATTAGCAATAAAACAAACATGATGTGCGTTGTCGTGCAAACTGCGGGCTTTTTCCAAATCGTCACCAGCTTCGATTGTTACCAGCGGATGCAAAATTACCTCGGTAAACCGAATCTTTCCATTCTTTTGTGCCATCTTGCCCGTCGCTGCATCCGAGTAAGAGACTACCCGAATGCCAGCACGAGCGCACAAAGCAAGATAGCTCAACATATGACAAGCTGACAGTGCCATCAACAACAAATCTTCGGGATTGTACAGAGAAGCATCGCCCCGAAAAGTCGGGTCTGCCGAACCCACAAATGGCGGCTTACCCTCAATATTTATGGCATACTCACGAGAATAAGCGTCGTAAGATGAAGTAGAACCTTGACTGGCACCCGTCCAAACAGTGTTGATGCGGTATACGTGTTCTTTAGTCATTCTCAATTACCCACTTTTCTCTGCGTTAATCTGCGTTAATCTGCGCTTAAAAATCATAATTAACAGTATCAGGAGTTACGCAAGTGTCATAATTAGTAAGGTGCGTCATAGCGTAAACTCTTAATTACCCGTTGATAATGAAAGTCTGACGCACCCTACAAGTCGATAGTCCCCAGTTGGCATTAGTCCTAAGTATATCACAACAAAAAAGAAACGCCCAACTGCAAAGAGTCAGGCGTTTTCCACTATTTCAAAACCAGGAAAAATTAATCCCGGCGAGACACCAGATTCGATTCAAGTTTCGCACCCACAACAGGTTGCACATGACTCAATGCCGACTGCAACATGGGAGTTTTGGTAATAGCATCATTAGCCAAATTAAACAAAGGGTTCGACAAAATTCCCGCCAATGTTGTCGCCACCAAGGTGAGTACAACGCTGACTTGCAAAGGCCGCATTCCCTGAAGGTTCCAGCGAATTTCGGGATAATTTTTCACCGCGTCTGACATTTCTTGAGGTTCTTTTACTACCATCATCTTGACAACACGGATGTAGTAGTAAATCGAAACTACGCTGGTAATTAATCCCAGAATAACTAAGCCGTAAAGTCCTGCTTGCCAGCCAGCCCAGAACAGATAGATTTTGCCAAAAAATCCAGCCAGGGGCGGAATTCCGCCGAGAGAAAGCAGGCAAATACTTAAGGCTAAAGTTAACAGCGGATCTTTTTGGTACAAACCCGAGTATTCGCTAATTTGGTCGGTTCCCGTCCGCAGCGAGAACAGGATGATGCAGGCGAAAGCACCCAAGTTCATAAACAGGTAAACCAACATATAAAATATCATGCTGGAGTAACCGGCTTCTGTTCCTGCAATCAAACCCAGCATTACAAAACCGGCTTGGGCGATCGACGAATAAGCCAAAAGCCGCTTCATGCTAGTCTGGGCGAGGGCAACCACATTTCCCAACACCATGCTGAGAATGGCTAAGGCCGTGAACACGAACTGCCACTGTTCGATAAGTGCGGGGAAAGCAGTTGTTAACAAGCGGATTGCTAGGGCAAAACCTGCTGCTTTGGAACCGACAGAAAGAAAGGCAACAACGGGTGTAGGAGAACCTTCGTAAACGTCAGGAGTCCACTGGTGGAAGGGAACCGCAGAGATTTTGAAGGCGATTCCGGCGATCGCAAAAACCAAAGCAATCACCAAACCGAGAGATTGACCTTCATTCACCGTAGAAAGGTTAGCCGCGATCGCACTCAGCTTAGTTTCGCCACCAGACAAGCCGTACAGCAGCGACAGCCCGTAGAGAAACACCGCCGAAGAAGACGACCCAATTAACAAATATTTCAAAGCAGCTTCATTGGAACGCGGGTCGCGTTTTGTGTAACCCGTCAGCAAATAAGACGAGATACTCAGAGTTTCCAACGAAATAAAAATCATCACCAATTCATCAGCGCCGCTGAGGAACATTCCCCCCAAAGTAGCGGTCAGCAAAATGCCGATAAATTCCGCTAAAGCGGTACCCGTTTGCAGTACATAGCGGACGGATATCAAAATAGTGACAGCCGTACTCAAAGCGATAATTCCGCGAAACACTAAACTCAAGGCATCGCTGTTAAAACCGCCCAGAAACGAGATGGTATCCGTGTTATCCCACTGCAAACACAAGGCAGCGACGGCGGCCAGCAAACCCGCAACGGCAACGTAGGGAGTCCAACCCGAGGAACTGCGGCCTACGATTAAATCGCCGACGAGAACCACCAAGAGGGTGAGGATGACAATTCCCTCTGGCAAGATAGTTCCAGCATTTAGCTGGGCAGCAAGAGTAGCAAAATCCATATTTTCAGGCAGGTTGGGTAGTACAAGCCGCAAAGGCTGTAAAGGGCTGTGAACTTGTAAAAATTCTTTACCAAACACAGATTGTAGCGGATTACAGCTTCGCGATCCCAATTGGGCGGGTGTTTGTTGCCGGAGAGTGGATACTCGGTAGCGGTTTTGCATACATTGGCGGGCATTGTAGAGATTGCTGACTGATGTCACATCCGACGAGAGTCGCGATCGACCATAACTGGCACAATGTAGAAAGTTAAACCACTAATGTGGCATAACCGAAAGCATCCAGGATACAAGCCCCCGGATTCATCCGTCCAGAAATAAAAAACCTGTATCCGATAAAGGAGCCCCCGAATTTATCCGTGGGGTCAATTCTTCAATTCTTTAATCTAAAATCTAAAATCTAAAATCTAAAATCGATTGACCTCCAGTATACGATTAAATGTAGGCACACTATCTATTAGCCTTAATCTATCTTACGTTTTTTTAAGTGGAGCTACTTAGAAGATGGTTTTGGAACTGCAACGGTGGTAACACGGACATTCGGATCTAGGGCGTCACCTTGAGAGTAAATATAATCAAATGCCGATCGATCTTTAAGCATATTTGCCCGCAAAAACAGGGCGCTCCAACGGGCGATCGTTTCAATACCCACGGCTCGCTCTAAGGTAGCAGTATTGCGATCGGGCATCGCACCAGCGGGGTTATTAACATTGGTAATGCCGAAGTGATTTGCACCCATAACAGTAATCAAAGCTTTGGGTGGTGTTTGAATTTGGTCAAAGGTGCTTTGAGCTCGATCGGGCAGGGCGACACCATCGATAGATCCTTGAATCAACGCCACTGCAATGCCATCATTAGCGATGGGTACAAATTCATTAGCAATGGGATTCCGCAGGTTAGCTCCAAAAAAGGCACCCGCTAATAGTTCTTTCGGGCGCGTAAATGGCTCTTGACACAAATACAATTCTGGGAGACATTTGTTAGCAATAACGGATAACCCCACTGCACCACCAAAAGAATGACCCAATAAACCAAGGCGCTGCGTATCGATAACAGACGCGATCGGAGATGTGGGCTTTGTGTTTTCGATCGCCATTTGAGACAAAACCGCCGCAATTTGCGAAGTTTCCGACGCCAAATTAGGCGGTGAAGTGGGATTGAAGGGCGAAGGGCGCAAATGATTCGGAACAACTACCACAAAGCCGTACCGCGCCACATGGCTAGCGTAATCTGAATAAAATGATTTATCTACAAGCGCACCTTGCAATAACAGTACAATGGGGAAAGAGTAATTACCCGAATTAAGATCGGATGGTTTAGGATAATAAATATCAGCTAAATCGTTATTAGCAGATATAGTCGTACTGTAAAAGCTAGTTTCTTTAAATGGCGGTGCATAATCGATTGTTGTGGCAAGGACTTTGCCCCCAAGGACAACCAACGCAGCAATTGCACAAACAATTGCTAGGGTTTTTACGGAAAAAAGATCAGGGTTTAAATTCATCATTATTTTGGGTTTGAGAGTGCGTGCATAAGCTACTAAAAAAAAGCAATTTGGCGACTTGCCATTAAGGGAAATTTGTGTAAAGATTGCAAATCATAATGATATCATGTCCCCTCGATCGCAATTTTTGTAGGGGCGGGTTCACCCACAATACCTGCCAATAATTGACAATCTCAAAAACCCGCCCCGACCGGGATATTATGGTTAATCGATCGGGCATGATATGACTCCTAAATAAACACGATTCACGATTTTAGACCCTTTTTGACTACTTTTATTTTAGCGTGGATTATACCCCGACCAAATCTGCTTTAAAAAAACCTTTTTTAGAGTGGTAAATCGGAATTTCGACGGCTAATGTCGCCCCTTGATCCGGTATCGAAAAACAACGGAGTTGCCCCCCGTGGTTGTCCACTACAATAGTATAGCTAATCGATAACCCCAACCCCTTTCCTTGACCCACTTTCTTCGTTGTAAAAAATGGCTCAAATATGCGTTGTTGAATATCTTCGGTTATGCCGGGCCCATTATCAGTAATATAAATACCCACTTGAAAGTCGGAGAGTAATTTCGTGCAAATAGTAATAGTAGGGATTGGGCTGGTATCATCTACATCATTTGCCAAACATTTTTGGGATTGCAACGCCTCAATCGCATTAGTCAGAACATTCATAAAAACCTGATTAATTTGCCCTGCGTAGCATTCTATCTTTGGCAGATCCTCATACTCTTTTACCACTTTAATTATCGTTTGGTCTGCTTCATCTTTCAGCCGATGCTGCAAAATCATCAGCGTACTTTCAAGCCCTTCATGGATATCTACCGCTTTCAACTCAGCTTCATCGAGGCGGGAAAAATTCCGTAGCGAGTGCACTATTTCTCCGATTCGGTCAGCTCCTATGCTCATAGAAGCAATTAGCTTCGGCAAGTCATTCCTGAGAAAAGTGAAATCGATTGCCTCCAGTTGTTCCTGGATAGCTGCTGTGGGATTGGGGAAATCTTCTGCGTAGAGTTGCACCAGCCTCAGCAAATCTTCAGTGTACTCCCTTACGGGCGAGAGGTTCCCTTTAATGAAGCTAATCGGATTGTTAATTTCGTGAGCTACTCCTGCTACAACATTCCCCAAACTTGACATTTTCTCGCTTTGGATGAGTTGAGCTTGTGCATTTTGTAACTGTTGTAGAGCCAGCTCTAGTTCTTGGGCTTTCTCTCGCTCTTTAGCCTCTGACTCCTGCAATCGCGCATTTTGCTCGTGCAATTTTTTTTGCAAACGCTGAAGAGTTAGTTGATTTTCGACACGAGCTAAAACTTCTTCTAAATGAAATGGCTTGGTGATGTAATCTACTCCTCCAACAGCAAAGGCTGTGACTTTATCCAACACTTGATCTAGGGCGCTCAAGAAAATAACTGGAATACCCGAAGTTCTGCCATCCGCTTTTAAATGTTGGCAAACTTCGTAGCCATTCATCTGGGGCATCGTGATGTCGAGCAAAATTAAATCTGGTGGGGTTGAACGTGCTGCTTTTAATGCCATTTCCCCGTTTATTACGCCCCGAACTTTATATCCTTTGTCGCTCAACATAGTGGATAAAAGACGCAGGTTGTCTGGGGTATCGTCCACCACTAAAAGATTTGCAACATGAGATTCTAATTGCTGGCTGTTCATGGAATATTTTCTTCAGTTAAGTTAGTAATTTTATCAAAACGAAAGTTGTTAGCCCAATCAGCGATAGCCTCCGCAAAAGAAGTATTAGATTCAGGAATTGCGGCGACCAAACTTAAAATCAGCTCTGCATCAGCATCGATAGCTGCTTGATGTAACTGTATCACCCACTCCGCAGGCATTGTCCCCAAAGTTGTCCTTAAATTTTCAGTTTTTTCCCCTTCTTTTACACTCAAGTCTTGACCCTCAAGCTGAGATAATGTAAAGTTCGGTAAATCTTCATAGATATACTGTACCCCTAAATGTTCAGCCATTTTGGCAAAAATAACTTCTTCTTGGAAAGGCTTGCTCACAAAATCGTCACAGCCTGATGATAAAACAATGGCTCGCTCCTCCTCAAAAGCGCTAGCGGTCAACGCAACAATCGAGGTAGCCTCATCTTGAATCTTGGCTTTAATTTGTCTGGTGGCCTCATACCCATCTATCACAGGCATTTGCATATCCATCCAAATTAGGTGGGGTTTCCAAGTTTCCCAGATTGTAATAGCTTCTTGACCATTTACTGCTTCGCGTACCTCCAAGCCAAGCGGTTCGAGAACATTAACCAATAGCAAACGGCTCTCCCATTTATCATCAACCACCAAGATGCGATACGAGGGTTGGTTGGGTTCTAAACCAATTACCCGCCTTCTTGATTGTCGAGGTTGAATTTCAGCCATATCAGGGGAGCTAATTTGGATATCAAAACTAAAAGTTGTTCCTCGATTCAAGGTACTGCTGACGGTAATGTCTCCTCCCATCAGTTGTACGAATTGTCTGCTGATGGGTAAACCCAAGCCTGTTCCTTCTTGAGATTTCCGACCTGCGTCAGTTTGCACAAAAGCCTTAAATAGAGAATCTAGCTCAGTAGGAGCAATGCCGTAACCAGTGTCTTCCACTTCAAACGTAAGAGTCCGTGGTTCGTTGTCTATGGGGGACTTTTGTTTCGCACTAATTGCTGCAACCCGAAGCGTTACACTTCCCTTTGTAGTAAACTTTATCGCATTTCCTAGCAGATTAATCAAAACTTGACGCAATTTACTTTCGTCAGTTTTTACATACTGAGGAATGTTAGAACTGATGTGCCAACTGAGCTGTAAACCTTTAGAATCAGCTTTGAGTTTGAGCATTTCTTCGAGAGAATGGAGCAAATGATACAGGTCAAAGCTAGTAGGATTTAAGGTAATCCGACCTGCCTCGATTTTAGACATTTCCAGCACGTCATTAATCAGCGTCAGCAAATGCTCGCCAGAACGACTAATGATGCCAATCTGTCCCTGCTGTATGTGAGAAAGGGATGAGTCGCGGGCTAACACTTGGGTAAAGCCGAGAATTGCATTGAGGGGAGTTCGCAATTCGTGACTCATTTTTGATAAAAATTCGCTTTTAGCCTTGTTAGCCGCATCTGCTACTTCTTTGGCTTGTTGTAAGGCTGCCTCTGCTTTTTTACTTTCCGTAATATCGCTTGCTGTGCCAGTTATTCCTAGAATATTTCCCTCGGAATCCCGCACTACAATTGAATTAAGCCGGAGATTGATAGGTCTGCTGTCTTTAGCTAAGTGTATAGTTTCATACTGAAAGACGGACTCTCCGTTCAGCATACGTTGGAATATCTCGTGATCTTTGGGAAGTTGTTGAGGTGGTTTGAAATCAGTGAATTTTCGCCCTATCATTTCTTCAGGGCAGTAGCCAAAAATCTGTTGGACGGCAGCGTTGACGAAGGTATAACGCCCTTCAGCATCAACTGACCAAATCATATCCTGCGATGTTTCAACTAAGTCACGGTATTTAGCCTCGCTTTCTTTGAGCGCTTCTTCTACCCTTTGACGATCGGTAATGTCGTTAGTGACTAAGAGAATACACGCTTCTCCACCCAGCTCAATAATATCTGCTGATACCAGCATCTTCCTCACCTCGCCTGCGGAAGTACGGCAATCGAATTCCTGATTGCGAAGCACTCCTGATTCTTGCAATAGCTGTTTGTATCTGTCACATTCTTCTAAATTAACCCAAAAATTCAACTCACTTGCTGTAAAACCAATTACCTGTTCGCGAGAGTAACTAAAAGTGCTGAGGAAACTGTCGTTCACTTCGATGTAGCGTCCATCTGCAAACCGGGCGATCGCGATCGGGTTAGGACTGGAACGAAAGGCTTTAGAAAACTTTTCCTCAGACTTGCCCAAGGCTCTTTCTGTCTGCATCCTAACAGCGATTTCCTGTTGCAATTCTTGCGTTCTTTCTATAACCTTACGTTCCAGCGTTCGCGAGTATTCCCCTAATTGATCGTAAAGTTGAGCATTCTCAATGGAAATAGCAATTTGGGCCGATAAAAGTTTTAACAATTCTAGCCGATCGGTAGTAAAAGCCCCTTCAGTCAGGTTATTTTCCAAATAAAGAATGCCTGTCAGCTTACCTTGGTGCAGCAAAGGAGTGCAAAGAATAGATTTCGGTTGAGTGGCTGCAATATAAGGATCGCGGGTAAATTGTCCCTCTTGGGCCGCATTATTTAACACCACATTTTCCTGAGTGCGAATCACATAATTGGCGATCGCACAAGCCAGCAAAGGAGTGCCCCCAGAAGCTGCTATCGGATTGAGAGGAAGCGATTGCAGCACACTAACTTCATCCTCCTGCACCGAACCTTCCGCCTCTAGCGCCCAGTTTCCCGCTTTTTCTAAAATCAAAAAACCTTTTTGTGCCCCCGCATTCTCGATCGCAATTTTCATCAATCTTTCCAGCAACCTACTCAAAACTATTTCACCCGAAATCGCGCTCGTTGCTTTCATCACCGTAGCTAAATCTAGCGTCTCACCCAAATTGCTGCTAGTAGTCGCCGTCGTTGTGCGGTTAACCTTTGTTTGAGTAGTTGTCTTCCCTGAAGTTCTCACTATTAATTGGGGATATTTTTCCTCCAAACTCTCAACTTTACGTTTAGCACCCCAGTATTGGTAGCCATAGTGGGCTTTAGTCAGGTAGATGTGGGCAAATTCTTCTTTATCTTTCCCCAACCAGAACTTAGCCGCCAGTTCCGCCGCCAGCGCTTCATTCTGAATAAAATCATACTCTCTAGCCTGGGCTATCGCGCGATCGTACAAATCCATCGCCGACAAATCTCGACCTGAAATTCTCGCCATTTCTGCCGCCACCAGCGAGAATTTATGTGCAAAACTTTCCGAGCAGTTATCCGCCCAAACTTTGATTTGTTTCTGATTAGCTTCTAATTGCTGCCAGTAATCTTTTCGCTCCGATTCAGAAACCTCTGAATACAGAGCCGTTAAAATCAGACAACGGTAAAAATAATGGTGAGCACTAGAAATATGGCCCATCAAATAATCAATCAGCTCTGCCGCGCGTTCAGATGCTTCTAGCGCCTCACTATACTGTTCGTAAAGATATAAAGTCTGCGCTTTTAAAACATAAAACTCGCACAGCGCTGCCATGCTTTTACGGCCCTGAAAATTTTCTAAATGCTGTTTTTCGCTAACTTCATCCTCTTCGCCCATCAAATTTAAAATTGCTATCTTATTAGCAATAATAATATCAATTGCCCATAAATTTTTAGTGTGATAGCAAAAATGGAGCGACTTGCCAATATCTTCCAAAAGACTATTCAAATTCATGCCTTGGAAGAAATAGGTAATGGTTTGAAACATCCGGTTATAACCCGTCCATTGCAAATTCCCCGATTGCAAGCCAACTTTATAACCTTCGTTATTAATTTCAGCCGTAGTTTTGAGCGGTCTCACCCAGCAGTTTAAGTAATTGGCAAAAATCACACTATCTTGGCAGTTTTGAGACAAGTTATTTGAATTTTCGCTCAGAGTCAGAGCGAGTCTGCCAAACTCATAAGCCGATTGGTAATCCCCTAAAATTGAATTCAGGATAATTCCATAACATGAATAGCAGTAAGACCCTCCCGCTACAAAACCGTACTTGAGAGAAAGGTTAATCGCTTTGATCACAGTCAACTTCCACAGTTCTTGAGATGAAAAGAACGTTAGCGGCCCCATGTTGCCCAATAATTTCATTGCCATTTGTTGAGCCGGATCTTTCATCTTGTCGGCATTAATTAATGAAGCAATTTCTTGGTGAGCCAAGTTGGCTTTAGCTGCCACCATTTCCGCATTAACCGCCTCGCTTAAATTATCTTCATCCAAGTCTATGCCCAGCAATTGAAGGGCTTTTAATCCAGATTGAATTGCTGATTCATATTTACTTAGCAGAGTGTACTGCACGATCAAAATGTTGTAAATTTCGGCTTTTTCTAGATCAGATTTAGCCTGGGCAAATGCCACTTCTATTAAAGCTTCTGATTCTTCAAAATTGCCGTTTAAATATTCGGCTTCGGCTAGCTCCTTATGAAAGGTAAAAGCTAGTTCGTAGGATTCTTGCCAAATATCGCCCGGTAAAATTTCTAGACCGAATTTTAAGTAATCTCTGGCAGCAGCATAAGCCGTTGCATCTTTGGCTTTGCGAGCGGCTGTTAAATTTAAAATAGCGAGTTCAGTTTTCTCGCGTTCATCAATGATTAAATTCCGACCCGAATTTAAATGATCGGCAATTTCAAAAATTCTTTCGGCTCGTCGCTCAGGAGAAATATTTGCCAGTAACAGACGACCAATTTGTAGGTGAATTGCTGTTTGCAGTTTTGAGTCAATCAAAGCGTAACCTGACTGCTGCACGCGGTCGTGCAAAAATCTATAAGTAGTAATTACCAAGTCGGAGTTAATTATTTCTGATTCGGTAGCACCTAACTCAGAAGTAGTTAAAATTAATCCCTCTTGGATGGCTGGCAATAGTTCTTGAAAGGTGGTTCCCCAAGATTTCTCGTTAATAATTGAAAGAGTGTTTAAGTCAAAACTATTACCCACGCAAGCAGCCAAACGCAAAACTTGCTGAGTTGATTTGGGCAGTCTTTTCAATTTGCCAATCATCAATTCAATGACGTTATCAGTAATACCTACTGATTCAATTTCTGCAATATTCCAATCCCAGTTTCTTTCGTAAAAATTGAATCTCAGCAGGTTTTCTTGATAGAGAGTTTTGAGAAACTGATTGACAAAAAAAGGATTGCCTTGAGTTTTACTGACCACTAACTCGGCGAGGGGGAGCGCTGATTTTTGGTCTTTACGCACGGTATCAGTAATTAAGTTCACTATCTGGTGAAGGTGTAAGGGAGCTAAAGTAATTCGCTCGATTCTTGCACCTTCATTTTGCAGCTCGTCCAAAGTCATCATTAAAGGATGAGATGGGTTAACTTCGTTGTCTCGATAAGCACCAATTAGAAATAGATAGTTGGTTTGCTCATCTGCGAGCATTACTTGTAGCAATTTCAATGTAGCGGCATCAGCCCATTGTAAATCGTCGAGAAAGATGACTAAGGGATAGTCAACTGAACAAAAGACGCGGATGAATTTTTGAAATACTAAATTAAAGCGGTTTTGTGCTTCTGTAGCGCCTAATTCTTGTACGGCTGGCTGTGGGCCAATGATTAATTCTACTTCAGGAATGACATCGACAATGATTTGACTATTAGCGCCAACAGCAGCTAATATTTTTTCTTTCCAGGTATTGAGTTGATTTTCGCTTTCTGTTAAGAGTTGCTTGACTAATGATTGAAAGGCTTTGACAACGGCGGCGTAAGGGATATTTCGTTGAAATTGGTCGAATTTTCCGGCAATAAAATAACCTCTGGCTTTAGTAATTGGTTTATAAACTTCTTGTACTAAGGCGGATTTACCAATGCCAGAGTAACCGGATACTAGCATCATTTCGGTGCTGCCCCTGCTGACTCGCTCAAAGGCTGCTAATAAGGTTTCAACTTCTGTTTCTCTGCCGTAGAGTTTTTCGGGGATGAGGAAATGGTCTGTAATATCCCGCGTTGCCAATGCAAACGTCTCAATGTTACCCGTGTTTTGTAATTGAGCAAGACAAATTTCTAAATCGTGTTTCAGTCCTAATGCACTCTGATAGCGATTTTCCGCATTCTTTGCCATCAGTTTACTAACAATTTGGGATAAAATTAGGGGAACTTCTGGCTTGATTTGATGTACGGGAATCGGCTGTTTGGCTAGATGACAATGCACTAACTCCATTGGGTCGTCTGAGTCGAAGGGTAACTGTGTTGTCAACAATTCATAGAAGGTGACACCCAGCGAATAAAAGTCACTCCGATAGTCAATGCCTCGATTCATTCTTCCTGTCTTTTCTGGGGAGAGATAAGCTAAGGTTCCTTCGATGGTGTTGGGATTCTGGATTTCTTGGGTTTCTCTCGGCAGCAGGGAAGAAATACTAAAGTCAATGAGTTTAATTTGTTTGCTATGTGGGTTAATCAGAATATTGGCTGGTTTGATATCTTTATGAATAACTCGGTTTTGGTAGAGAGAGTGGAGAATATTTGCTAGTTCCCTGGCTAGGGTGAGGAAGTTTTCTAAAGATAGAGATTTATCTGGTTGGTTTTTATCAGTTGCTGCCGGGAGATAAGTAGACAGGGAAACTCCTCCAAAGTCCTCCATTATCAAAGCATAGGCGTTTTTGTAAGGTGTTAAATCGATGGGTTCAACCACTCCAGGCAGACGTAGATTTTTGGCGATGGTATATTGGTTGCGGAATTGCAGCAGTTCGCTGAAGCTGGGGTATTCGTTTCGCAGCAGTTTGATGACGACTGGAGTCCGATCGCACTCACGAACACCTCGATAGACTAGAGTGCGAGATCCTGCATAGAGTTGTTCTGTTATGCGATACCCAGGCAGGTCAGTAATTGTCTCCATTTTTCAGTCCTCAATAAATTGGGGGTTACTATATATCTAGTTTACTCAGCAAACTTGGAAAATTCTCAATGGCCTCTAATGTTCCTGCACTTGTCAGTCCGCGTTCTGTACGAACGCTCGCAGTTCGTTGGATACTGAAGCCATATTATTAATTGTTTTACGGCTTGAGATTACCAACTGATAATAAGCGGCAATCCCGGTCGAAAATCTACCTGTTGTCCCTGCACTTCTCCATCAAAACCAAGCTCCACAAAATACTCGGTTCCCATCCGTAACTTGAGCTGATTTGTCTCAACCACTGCTTGCAGTTCAGGTGACGGATTATTGGCAGCAGGACTGACTAATTCTACGCGAGTAATTTCACGTAAACCAACACCATGATCCAAAGGCTGTGACTTATCAGCAGAGTATTGATCTGGACGTTTACCAAAGGAAATTTGGAAAAGCATGGGCTCAGTCAAAACATCACTATTTGTTCCTACCGCGATACTCATCGTTTCAGATAAATAAGGTGGACGATATGCCCAACTAGAAAATGCAACTGTGTCCTCAGAACCTTTGGCTGGACGCAAACAGATGCCAAACGGACACGCACCATTATTCCGATTTGTCGATCGCTCCCAAAGACGAGTCCGATGAATTGGCTCAGACTTCGCCTCTTCTGGATCGTGAATCCATAACAATTCCAACATTGCGTTATGGAAAAAGAAAGAGCGGTTGGTTGTACCTTGTCCGCGATGAATGCGAGATGCACCCTCAACTAAACCAAAGGATGATAAACGATTAGCTTCGGAAGCACCAATATCAGTAAAGATGAAAAGATGGTCGAATTCAAATGTCATAGCATTGTTCATAGAATTGAGCGATCGCTCAAGTAATTTTAACCTTCTGTGATGGGTTTCCTTCCGATCGCCACGCTGATGCTGCACAGCGTACTGTACCAAAGTCCAAAACCTCTACTCAGTAAATCTTTTCCAATCTAAAATCTAAAATCTAAAATCTAAAATCGCCCGATCGATAATCCCAAACCTCTACTCAGTAAATCTTTCCCAATCTAAAATCTAAAATCTAAAATCTAAAATCGCGCAATCGATCGCCCCAGCCTTCAAGTTACAACCAGATTGAGGAACCATCCGCCCGCATCCCGCAGTCTCAACATCCAGTTAGCGACAATTCTGCTAGAGTCAGGTCATCATCCCGTGCATCTTGTAGAGAGGCGATTCGCAGCCTCTGCCCCCAAAGCAGTAAAATCCCATCACATTGTCACCTGCCACCCGATCGGCAGTAAGTTAAAAATTAAGGTAGTTTGAAAATAATCGCCCAAAGTTGAAAGAAGCCTTGACATCTGACCTAAACTCTCTAACTTAGACCCTCTAGCTGCGCTGCCATCCATATTTAAAAGATGCCATGTCAACCTTAGTCATCGTCGAATCTCCTACCAAAGCCCGCACCATCCGCAACTTCCTGCCCTCCACCTACCGTGTAGAGGCATCGATGGGCCATGTCCGCGACCTACCATCCTCCGCCGAAGAAATACCAGAAGCCGTTAAAGGAGAAAAATGGGCGCAACTGGGCGTAAACGTGGAAGCAGACTTTGAACCCCTCTACGTCATCCCGAAAGATAAAAAGAAAATTGTTAAAGAACTCAAAGACGCCCTCAAAGACGCCACAGAACTGATTCTAGCCACTGACGAAGACCGGGAAGGCGAAAGCATTTCCTGGCATTTGCTGCAAATCCTCAAACCCAAAGTTCCCATCAAGCGGATGGTGTTTCACGAAATCACCCGCGAAGCAATCCGCGATGCTTTGACTCACTGCCGCGATATCGACAATCGAGTTGTACAAGCCCAAGAAACTCGCCGAATTCTCGACAGACTCGTCGGTTACACACTCTCTCCGCTACTGTGGAAAAAAATCGCTTGGGGTTTGTCCGCCGGTAGAGTGCAGTCAGTCGCTGTACGCCTGTTGGTGCGGCGGGAACGGGAACGCCGCGCTTTCCGCCAAGGTAGTTACTGGGATTTAAAAGCCCTTTTGGAAAAGGGCAAGATTTCCTTTGATGCCAAACTCGTGACTGTCGGCAATGTGAAAGTTGCAAACGGCAGCGATTTTGATGAAAATACCGGGCAAATTATCGCAGGCCGCCGTGTACTTTTGCTCAACGAAGAACAGGCGCGGGCTTTACTCTCACGCATTCAAAACAAACCTTGGACTGTCGGGAATATTGAAGAACGGCCAGTCACCCGCAAACCTTCGCCGCCGTTTACGACCTCGACTTTGCAGCAGGAAGCTAACCGCAAACTGAGGCTGGGTGCGCGGGAAACCATGCGAATTGCCCAAAGTCTGTACGAACGCGGTTTTATCACCTATATGCGGACGGATTCGGTGCATTTGTCCGAACAGGCGATCGAAGCGGCGCGCAGTTGCGTGCAAGAACTTTACGGTAGCGAATACCTCAGCCCCCAACCGCGCAAATACACCACGAAAAGCAAAGGCGCCCAGGAAGCCCACGAAGCTATTCGTCCCGCCGGCAGCACTTTTCGGACTCCGCAGCAAACGGGATTGGATGGGATTGATTTCCGCCTCTATGATTTGATTTGGAAGCGGACTGTCGCTTCTCAAATGGCCGATTCCCGCCAAACTCACGTCACTGTATTAACTCAGGTAGAAGATGCCGGTTTCCGTTCCAGCGGGAAACGCATTGATTTTCCAGGCTTTTTGCGCGCCTACGTGGAAGGTTCCGACGATCCGAATGCGGCGTTGGAAGACCAGGAGGTGATTTTGCCGGCGCTGAAGGTGGGGGATAAACCTAATTGTAAGGATTTAGGGGCGATCGGGCACGAAACTCAACCTCCCGCCCGCTACACGGAAGCTTCTCTGGTGAAAATGCTTGAAAGCGAAGGTGTGGGCCGTCCGAGTACCTACGCGAGTATTATCGGTACAATTGTCGATCGGGGATATGCGAAATTAATAGCTAATGCCCTAATTCCGACATTCACCGCTTTCGCCGTCACCACTTTATTGGAAACACATTTTCCCGATTTAGTAGACACCGGTTTTACTTCCCGAATGGAACAAACCCTCGATGAAATTGCCACCGGCGAGGCGAAATGGTTGCCGTATTTGCAAAAGTTTTATACAGGGGAAACCGGACTCGCAACCCAAGTTAAAGAACAGGAAAGTCAGATTGATGCGAAAGTTGCCCGAACTGTGGTACTGGAGAATATTTCTGCTAAAGTCTGCATCGGCAAATTCGGCGCATACCTGGAATCTGAAAGCGAAGAAGGCCTGGTAAAAGCATCGATTCCCCAAGATTTGACGCCTGCAGATTTAGACCCGGAACAAGTGGAGTTTCTGTTAAAGCAAAAAATGGAAGGCCCGGAAAAATTGGGTCTTCACCCAGAAACCGGGGAACCGATTTATGTGCTGATTGGCAGTTATGGGCCATACGTTCAGTTAGGGGATGTTTCGGAAACGAACAAGAAACCGAAGCGGGCTTCTTTACCGAAGGGGACGGATAAGGATAGCGTGACGGTGGATATGGCGGTGAGTTTGTTGACTTTACCTCGGTTGTTGGGCACTCACCCGGAGACGGGGGCGAAGGTGCAAGCTAATTTGGGGATGTACGGGCCTTATGTGGTGCATGACCAGGGTAAGGTGGGGAAAGATTATCGATCGATCAAACCGCCGGATGATGTTTTGACGATCGAGCTCGATCGGGCATTAGAATTGTTATCGCAACCGAAAGCCGCCCGCGGCAGCAGCAAAACAGCTAAACCTTTGAAGGAATTGGGCGCGCATCCAGAATCGGGAGAACTTATCAATGTTTACGACGGCCGTTATGGGCCCTACGTCAAACACGGCGATATCAATGCTTCTTTGGCTAAGGATGAATCTGTGGAGAATTTCACCTTACAAAAAGCACTGGATTTGTTAGCAGCGAAGGAAGCAGCGGGCGGCGGAAAATCTAGCAGCAAGTCGAAGAAGTCAACTAAGACTGCGGCGGCGAAATCGGAGACTGCGGCGAAGAAGACTGCAGAGAAGAAAACTACTGCGGCGAAGTCAGAAACTGCGGCGAAGAAAACCACTGCTAAAAAGACGGAGACTGCGGCGAAGAAAACCACTGCTAAGAAGACGGCGACTGCCACAACAGCCAAGAAAACAACTAAGTAAAATTAGTTGAGTTTTCCGTCATCCCAGAAACCCGGTGGGCACGGGGGCATCGCCCCAAGTGCGATCGGGTTTCTTTGTGGGTAAACTATTTGACAAGCTGAGGTTGGTAGTAAAGATTTCAGTCCTTCAAATTGGGTTTGAATGTAGTAGAGCGCTCGAATCTACATCTGATAGAGTTACAAGGTATCAGAATAATTGCTTAAATACAAGTACAAGTTTAGGCAAAGACACATATAATATTAATTATTCCCAAATTGCTTAAAGCTTAAATATCTAAGATGTATCTCCGCAAATGTTTCATTCAAAATGTTGGACCGATTCCTGAGTTCGATGTTGAGTTGGATTTAGATACTTTTGGAAATCCAAAACCGATTATTCTGGTAGGTAAGAATGGAACAGGAAAAACCATTTTTTTAGCCTATGTTCTTGATGCGCTAGCAGAATTAGCGAAGAAGAAGTTTAGTGATATAGCGATAGGACAACAGATTGGCCATAGTCCGTTTTTCAAGGTAACTAGCGGTGGAGATATCCGCTCTTTATCTGGAAGCACCCTTTGCCTGTTAGAATTCTCAGACGCAGACAATAAGTTCTGTTATATAGAAAAAGTGGGTCAAATCGATCCACAGATCTACACAATAAAACTAAGAGGTCGATTTGAGCCAGTACAATCATGGCCAGAAAATGAACCAGTTTATAAGGTAGCTACAGGAGATGAGAAACAGATTGAAACTTTTTTCCACACAGGAGCAGTCTGTTTTTTTCCATCCTCTCGCCATGAGCGTCCCCATTGGTTGAATTTTAGTGCAGTAGAGGATCGACCTCTGTTTAGCAACAATCAACGGATGTCAGGAGTGCTTGGAAAACCATTGATTGTTGAACGGGCTGCCGAAGACAATCAGCAATGGTTAATGGATGTTTTACTCGACTCGCTTGTAGATGGAGACTTTGTTGTAGGAGTACCTAACCTTGAGGAGGCTTCACCAATCTACTTTCAACCGCAGCCGCAATATCTTCCAGACAAGTATTTGCTCAAAGTTGGGCGACAAAATGTTGAGAAATTGCTTCGTGCAGTTCTTGAAGACGAAAACGCTCAAATGATTTTGAATTACCGAAATGCAGTACATGGACGGGTTGCCCTTCGCTTTGGAAATGGTGTTATTGTCCCGTCATTGATGCACCTTTCAGCGGGGCAGGCTTTACTCTTCAATCTGTTTGCTACAATCATTCGCTACGCAGATATGGCCAATATTAACAACAGCATTAACCTCAATGAAATTAAGGGAATTATCTTAATTGATGAAATAGATGCTCATCTACATACAGATTTGCAGTACAAAGTTCTTCCTAAGCTAGTTAAGCTATTTCCAAAAGTACAATTTATTATTACCTCACACGCACCACTTTTTCTGCTTGGCATGGAGCATGAGTTTGGTGCTGAAGGTATTCAGATTTTGGAAATGCCTACAGGTAAGCAAATTAGTACGGAAAGATTTGAGGAGTTTTTAAAATCATTCGAGTTCTACCGTCAGACGCAAATCTTCGAGAATACAGTTGAAGAACAAGTGTTAGCGACATCTAAACCTTTAGTATTAACCGAGGGACAGACAGATGTTGCTTACATCAAAAAAGCCTTGGAATTGTTAGGGCATACAGATATTCTAGAGCAATTAGAAATCGATGAGGTTGGCAAGACCGGAAAAAAAGGTGCAGAAGGTAGCGGGTGTACTAGCTTGGACACTGCACGAAAATTTCTAGAGAATAATCACAACCGCTTTCCCCGACGAGTATTATTGCTTTACGACTGTGATACAAATAAACAGGCTGACAATGTTGGCTATCTCTCAATTCGTTGCATACCTCAGAATAACACCAATACCAAAGCCAAAAAAGGTATTGAAAATCTTTTACCAGTTGAATTGTTTAAAGACGATTTTTACAACGTAAACACTAAAGACACAGGAGATGGTGGGGAAAGTATTACGAAGACGTTAAAGAAGAAAATCTTCTGTGAATGGGTATGTCAACGAACAGAAAAAAAAGATTTTCTTCAGTTTGAAAAACTGCTAGTACCAATCATTCGGGAGTTTCTTTCCGTTGAGTGCGCGGATGAAACGACTTGATGCGCGTTTGCGTGACGGATCGCCCAAACCCCCTATCCCTGACCTCGCCCTGATCTAAAATCTCCTGGACCACCAAAAAGACGATATGTGCGATCGACCATTTGTAACCCTCAAACCTTTTAAGGAGAAATGTCTGTGGGCGGATGCCATCCAGCACTAACCCACTGACGCCTGACAGTAACAGCAATATTATTGTTTAGTTGTAGTGCTGTGACTGTTGCGCGGCCGCAATCTGTAAGTCCAATAATTTCTGTAGCGTCTTCACTCCAAGCAAAATTTTGTGACCATTGTTGAGTGCGCGGATTAAACAACTTAACGTGCTTTTGCGTGACCGGATCAAATGCGTCAGTTTGGGTTCCTTTGTAATTATTGCACAGACTACAAGCCAGCCAGAGATTTTCTTCTTCGTCAGTACCGCCAATCGCTTTAGGAATAATATGGTCAATTTCCAGTATTCCCAAAACATACATTTGTAAACTGCGACAATAACCGCATCGGTTTTGAGCTTGTGCGCGAACTCTGGCTCGAACTTGTTCGGAAATCGCCATTTTGCTTATCCTTTTAATGGTTCGAGCAAGCCGCGCCGCACAGCTTCATTTAAGGCTTGAGCTTGTCGCAATAGTCGAGTTTCATATATGTGGATTAAGCCCTGCAATTCAGCCAGTTCTACAGATGCGATCGTACCGGATTGTTGGCGGTCTAGCAATTCACTCAATCGTTGTTCTTGGAGTGGTTGCAGCCGGAGTTGAGTCTGAGTGATTACTTCTGAATCAGACAGTGCTGATACTGGTTTAGCGGTTGGTAAGAGAAAATTTTCCAGAGTTTCTACTAGAATCTCACTCACGGTGCGGTGGCGTTGCTGCGCTAGCAATTCTGCTTGGTGATAGACTTCATCTGGCAGATTTAGGGTGATTTGGGCGGTCATAGGTGCAAAGCTATGAAACTAATATTTATATTATGCCATATTTTACTTTGAGTATTAGACATCTGCCAAAAAGAAATGAAGCAGGATCTCGCTTGCTAAAAATACGGCGACAGCGACAAAGAAGAAAACTAAGTGAAATTAGTTGAGTTTTCACTCATCCAGAAACCCGGTTTATTAAAAAAACGGAGTTTCTTTATTTATAAAATACTAGACAAGCTGGCAAAAGTTGGTTTGTACTTCCGTCCTTAAAATTCTCTTCGGTTCTCTTCCTTTGTCTCATAAACGTCTGCGCGGTTCCATCGCCCCTATTTTTTTGAGACATCTCAACTCCAACTCTTGTCAAGCCTAGCTTTTCTGCTTACTTGTCACCCGTCAGCAAAATCATCCTATTTACTTATTGACAATTGCTCCTCTCTGCTCAATTGTCAGGGATCGAACATATAAGGTTAAAAATTGTATCATAAGCAACAGAAAGTACCCAATCTTTTATGTACCGCTCTACAATGGACAAAAGAAACAAGATTAAGAGGCGCGATCGCTATGGGTATGAATGAAAACCTAGACTGGGAAGAAGCATTTGAGTACCGAGCGGGCTTGACAGTGGAGTTGAAGTCCCAGCCCGGGGTTTTGCATACGATCGCTTACTATGAAGTGATGATGGTACCGCCCATCTGGTTAGAAAATGACCCGCGTCCCCGGTATTCTCACGAACTGCGAGTCGTTTCCCACCAGCCAACTGTGTCCAATGTTTGCCGGATTTCAGAGAGCCCTGTTTTAGTCGCCTCCTAAGTTTTTTCAGCGGGAAATATCGGCGATGGCATCTAGCCAGCAATCAAACCGATGCAGTGATTTTCGGATTGAGATTGCTTGAGTTTACTTTGTGGCGATCGCTTAAGATATAGATGGCGACCCAGAACGATAGACGCGAATCAATTGACCTGTTAATGTTGCAAGTGAGGAAATAGCTTCATTAATGTTAGTCGCCATTCTTGCTAAGTCATCATCTGCCTTACAGACAATAATACCAGCATGGTCAGGCTGTGAGCTGTGCAGTCTAATAAAATGACGGCGATTGAGAGTTAAAACAGCTCGATTTTCATTGACTGCAAAAGCTAACACTTCTTCGTCAGGAATTTTTTGGTTATCTTTTCCGGCTTCTTGCACTGTCAGAATATTGTGCCCCATCTGGCGCAGCAATTCTACAACCTCTCGGGGAAATTGTTCGTCACCATAAAGACGCGCCATCATTTCAATCCTCGTCATTTTCGCGGATAGCTATTTCAATTTCATCGGGAAAAGCTGCCGCATAAGTCCAGGCATTTGCTAAATCAGTAGCCGTTAGTGTGGGATAGTTATCTAAGAGTCGAGACTCGTTCATACCCAAGCGACGAAAACTTTCCAGTACCCAAACAGGAATGCGAGTGTTTCTGATACAAGCATCACCGCCGCAGACACCGGGAGTCTTGCTAATTCCTTGCCAGGTGTTGGCTAAGTTCTGGGTTAATAATTGGATGATTTGAGCTTTCTCGGTTGGCGTTAAAGCCAGAAGTTGCGCTTCTAATTCTTTGATAGTCATAGAAATTTTGGTACTTATGAAATATAGCGGTTCTCAAGCGTGGTGAGGTATGCGGGCTCCTTCCTATGCCCATGCCCTATGCCCTATGAGCACCTCATGTTAATGAGAAAGGCTATATGTATGTATTTGCTATTATAGTGCGATCGCCAGGAGTCGAGACTTGTTCATACCCAAACGACGAAAACTTTCCAGTACCCAAACAAGAATGCGAGTATTTCTCCTACAAGCATCACCGCCACAGGCACCGGGAGTTTGGCTAATTCATTGCCAGGTGTTAAGCTTTTACGCATCTAAATTGTATTTTTGGGCGGGCGGAACGCTAGGGCCCCTAATCCCCACAAGAATTTGCTCGAATTTGATTGTCAAATTTAGATGCGCCTCAGCTTAGCTAAATTTTGGGTTAATAATTAGATAATATGTATTGGTTGTTATACGCAATTCCTTTCTCTCGGATCTCTTCCTCTACGCCCTCTGCGCCTCTGCGATTCATAAAAAAAAGCCCGTTTACAAATGAAATAGCCTTGCTATAGCGGTTCTCAATAAAATGAGGTACACACCGCTCGCAACTGATGCCCACGGAGGCCACGGAGGCCACGGAGGCCTATGCCCGCGAGAGCACCTCATGTTACTGAAAAAGGCTATATATCTTTTTAACTTCTTGATAAATCTCTAAATTATAAAAATTGCTCACCCTTTTACCCTGAGCTTCAACGAACACAAAAAACTTTAAGATAAAAAAAGTCATACCATTTTAGATTTTAAATTTTAGATTGGGAATGACTGAGGACATAAATCTTTGGATATTGCCTACAGTTGGATTTTTTTTGATAACCGGTATCAGCTATCGGCAGGCACAAAGTACAATCAACTTTAGGTATAAATCATGATGAGTTCTACCTTGAGAAGTATATTTTTCGGTACTTGCACAACATATCGCACCACTCGCAATATATACGGATCGGTTCGCAATGCACACTCTACGAAAAATCTGGTGTAAATCCTATTTTCTATTGCTGAATTCCTTGATCCCCGAAAATCGTCGCCTTTATTCGAGCAGAACTGTGCGATGTTTAGCCAGAAATTAACATTGATTTAAACTTTAATTTAGGCATAAACGAGCTAGAATTCAATAGTTTGCGTGGAAGACATGGAGGTTAAATACAAAAAGTCTGCTATAACAAATTAATATCGATCGCACTTCTCGATCGCACTTTACAAAACAACCACAACTTAGGAGTCAATCGCTGATGATGCTAGGAACAACCGATCTCCCGCAATTAAAGCCGCTTTCCGACTCAGAACTACACAAAATGAACGCCTACTGGCGGGCGGCAAACTACCTATCCGTCGGACAAATCTATCTCCTCGACAACCCCCTACTCAAAGAACCCCTCAAAATCGAACACGTCAAACCGAGACTCCTCGGACATTGGGGCACTACTCCAGGTTTAAACTTCATCTACGTTCACCTCAACCGCATCATCAAAGCCCAAGACCTCAACACCATCTACATCGCAGGCCCTGGACACGGCGGGCCGGGCTTGGTCGCCAACACCTATCTCGAAGGCACTTACAGCGAATATTACTCGAACATTTCCGAAGATGAAGAGGGTATCAAACGGCTGTTCAAACAGTTCTCCTTTCCCGGCGGTATCCCCAGCCACGTCGCCCCGGAAACCCCCGGTTCGATTCACGAAGGCGGCGAACTCGGCTACGCCCTCGTCCACGCTTACGGTGCCGTCTTCGACAATCCCGATTTGATTGTGGCGGCCGTTGTCGGTGACGGGGAAGCCGAAAGCGGCCCCTTGGCTGCTAGCTGGCATTCTAACAAGTTTCTCAACCCGGTTCGCGACGGGGCGGTGTTGCCGATTTTGCACTTGAATGGCTACAAAATTGCCAATCCAACTCTGTTGGCCCGCATTCCGCAGGAGGAATTGGAAAGTTTGATGGTCGGTTATGGCTACAAACCTTATTGGGTGGAAGGTTCAGACCCGGAAACCATGCACCAGTTGATGGCTGCAACTCTCGATACCGCGATCGGCGAAATTAAGGCGATTCAGGAAAAAGCCCGGACAGAGGGCTATTCCGGCCGTCCCCAGTGGCCGATGATTGTGATGAAAACTCCCAAAGGCTGGACGGGGCCGAAGGAAGTTGACGGTAAGAAAACTGAGGATTATTGGCGATCGCACCAAGTCCCACTTTCGGAAATGGCTTCTAAGCCGGGACACGTCCAACTCCTGGAAGATTGGATGAAAAGCTATAAGCCGGAAGAACTCTTCGACGAAAACGGCAAGTTAATTCCCGAATTAGCAGAACTCGCACCCAAGGGATCTCGGCGCATGGGGGCAAATCCCCACGCTAACGGCGGCCTGCTGCTGCGAGACTTGAAAATGCCGAAATTTGAAGACTACGCCGTTGACGTGCAAAAACCGGGCACTGTAATGGCAGAAGCAACCCGCGTTTCCGGCCGCTTCCTGCGAGACGTGATGACACTGAATCAGGAGAACGCCAATTTCCGCATTGTCGGGCCTGACGAGACGGCCTCAAACCGCCTCGATCCGGTGTTTGAAGTGACGAACCGGGTGTGGGCGGGGGAAATTTTGCCCGAAGACGACCACATCTCCCCCGATGGCCGGGTGATGGAAGTCCTCAGCGAACATCTATGTCAGGGATGGCTGGAAGGCTATTTGCTGACGGGACGCCACGGATTTTTCTCCTGCTACGAGGCGTTTATTCACATCATCGATTCGATGTTCAACCAACACGCCAAGTGGTTGAAAACTACTAACGACATTCCTTGGCGCCGACCGATCGCCTCTCTCAACTACCTGCTAACTTCTCACGTTTGGCGGCAAGACCACAACGGTTTTTCTCACCAAGATCCGGGTTTTATCGACCACGTAATTAACAAGAAAGCGGAAGTGGTGCGGATTTATTTGCCGCCCGATGCGAATACTTTGCTGTCAGTAACGGATCACTGTCTCCGCAGTCGCCACTATGTCAACGTGATTATTGCAGGGAAGCAGCCGGCATTGCAGTATTTGGATATGGATTCTGCGATTAAACACTGTACCGCCGGCATCGGCATTTGGGAGTGGGCCAGCAACGATAAAGGTGGCGAACCAGATGTGGTGATGGCTTGCGCGGGTGATGTTCCGACGCTGGAAACTTTGGCTGCGGTTGACATTCTCCGCCGAGATTATCCCGATTTAAAAGTACGGGTGGTGAATGTGGTGGATTTGATGACGCTGCAACCTGCTAGCGAACATCCCCACGGTTTGTCTGACAAGGATTTTGATACTTTGTTCACGAAAGATAAGCCGGTGATTTTTGCTTTTCACGGCTATCCTTGGCTGATTCACCGCTTGACTTATCGCCGGACAAATCACTCGAATATTCACGTTCGGGGTTACAAGGAAGAGGGAACGACTACGACGCCGTTTGATATGGTGGTGATTAATGACCTCGATCGATTCCATTTAGTTGGAGATGTACTCGATCGCGTTCCCAAACTGAGTTCTGTCGCAGCTTACGGCAAACAAGCTGTCCGTGACAAGCTGATCGAACACAGGCACTATATCAACGAACACGGCGATGATATGCCGGAAATCCGCGACTGGAAGTGGCCGCACGCGGGCCCGGTTTCGCCGGAAGCGCCGAAGGAAACGAAAGATCCGACAACGACAGGAGATCAAACCGTGCGATCGGGTGCTCCTGGGTAGGTGCGATCGCTGTCTGAAAAGAAAGTCCTCAGAAATTGAGGGCTTTTTTTAGTTGTTATGAGAAATCTGTCGTTAGTCCGCGAGTCCGCCAGGGGTTGAAAACCCCTGTCTCATAGCAAAAGTCGGTTGAAACCGACTATCGATTTTAGATTTTAGATGTTAGATTGGGAATTATTGATTTGAGATTGGAGATTTGAGATTTGAAATTAGGAATTAAGTGGTTTATTTAATTGGCGTTTCAGTCCTCTTTTAGAGGACTTTCGCTATGAGACGGGGGTTTTCAACCCCCGGCGGACTTGCGGGTTAATCGATATCTTCATGCTTGTGCCATCTGCGTTAACGAGGCTAGGGCGCGATCGAGTAATACCTCAACTTGGGCGCGAGTTACTCCCGGAAACCATTCGAGAAACTGGTCAATAGAGGCCCCATCTTTAAGGTTCTCGAAAAAGGCGGCAACAGGTACGCGCGTTCCCCGAAATATCCATGCACCACTCACCTTGGTCGGATCGCGTTCAATGACTTCAAAGAGGTCTATATTCTGCATGACGTTCGTTGCTTGTTGCGGATGAAGTAAAACAACTAAGATAGAATTAATCTTATCATAAATCAATGGTGGTTTAGGATTTGTACATTCAAAAGAGGCGGGAATGCTTAAAGAAATAGAAATCCAAAATTTTAGGTGTTTTGAGCAAATCAAAATTTCTGGGTTTGAAAGAGTAAATTTAATCGGCGGTAAAAATAATGCTGGCAAGACAGCATTGCTAGAAGCACTTTTTCTCTATAACGATCCCGACGGTAGAAGTATATTCGCATTAAAAAAGCTGAGAATGGAATCGTCAGCATCGTCAGAATCCTCAGAATGGATAGAATCAATAGAATCCATATATAAAAGGGAATGGGACAACTTGTTTTATTCCCTCAACAAAGACGCAGTTATAGTAATTCATGGAAAAGATGAAAGTAATGTCGTAGATAAAATAGAAATTTGGTTAGATGAATCTGGAAATGTAGACAATATTTTCTCAGACACAAATGTAGAAAGATTAAGAGAGTTATTCTTGAAGGATAAAGATGATTTGTCAGTCCTAAATATCAAATTAACTCGATACAATCAAGAAACTGTTAATTCCGTTGCAATAGCTACTTCATCAAAAAAAATGGGGTTTGGCAGTCGTCCTAATGTTAAAGAACCGCATTTTATTCCATCTTGTATGAGGTCTTTTGAAAGGAATCTCACGGAACTATTTGACCTGGCGCGTTTGAATGAAAAAGATAGCGAAGTTTTGAAAGCTTTTCAAATTCTCGACTATTCAATAGAATCAGTAGACAGTTTTTCGATCGGGGAACCCACGCTCTACTTGAGAAGGAAAGGCGAAAAGCGTTTGCCTTTATCATTGTTTGGAGATGCCATTAACAGAGTTGCAGAAATAATCCTTAAACTGGTAAACAGCGAACACAAAATACTGCTAATTGATGAGATAGAAAATGGCATACACCATACAAGTCAGCGGGAGTTTTGGAGAGTGTTATTTCGGTTGGCGGTTGAAATGGATACGCAGATTTTTGCTACAACGCACAGTTTAGAGATGCTTCAAGCATTTGCGGATGTGGGTTTAGAACAAAATCAGGAATGCAGCAGCGCATATTTTGAACTAGCAAGGAAACTCAAAACAAATCAAATAATCGGAAGTCGGCTCGATTTGGAAACTCTTAGTTATGCCATTGAGCATCAAGAAGGAGTGAGAGGTGAGTAATATTGTCATAGTAGAAAGTAAAAATGATAAAATTTTCATGCAGGCAATGGTTGAGAAACTAAACTGTGATATCCAGGTAGATCCACCTATTTATATAGATGATTATAAAAGTTTGGAAGGCTTGAGCGAAACAGAGTTAATCAAAGCTTTAAAAAATTTACCAAGAAAGATTGACCGAAAAGACATCGAAAAGATTGGAATTATTATCGATATTGATAAGTGTTCAGAGCAAGAACGGCTGAAATTCGTAGATAGATGTATAAAACAAGTGTTTGAAGCTGCAAGCTTGTCAAGCACTAAACAATTTATCGATATTTGTACAAATTATGGAACAAATGCAAAATTGGCTTGTTACTTTACAAATTTTGAAGGTAAAGGCGAACTGGAAACGCTTTTAAAGGCAATAAAGGCTAGAGAATCTCCTCATGCTGATTGTTTGGATAGCTGGAAAACCTGCATAGAAAGCCAGGGACAGCAAATTAACCAGAAAGGTTTTGATAAATTCTGGGTAAGCATCTATCTCAGGTATGATACTTGCTCAGATAACGAACAGCAACAAGCTGGCAGGAAATGCAGTATGTCTGGGTTTGATTATGTTATGAAACACAAAAAAGATATTTGGGATTGGGATAATCCTGCACTCGATGATTTGAAGGAGTTTTTTAAACTCTTTTGCTAATATGATAAAATAAACAAGAAATATTCGGCGGTTGAAACCGCTACTACACAAGCGAAGTCCGCCTTCGCGGACTAAAGAATAAACAGGATTTGATATCACAATTAAGTAATTTATGAGCTTAAAAATCTACTTTCTACGACACGGTGAGACGACTTACAGCCAAACAGGTGGCTTCTGCGGCGCTATCGATCCAGAATTAACGCCCGAAGGTTCTCAAATGGCAGAACAGTTTGCTGCTACTTACGCAAAGTTGCCTTGGAATGCTGTTTATGTCAGTCCGATGAAACGAACTATTGCTACTGCAAAACCTTTGTGCGATGCTGTGGGAATTGAAATGCAGCTTCGCGACGGACTGAGGGAAATTAAGTACGGTGAGTGGGAAGGCAAAACAGTAGAAGAGGTCAAAAAAGAATACGAAGAAGATTATATTAATTGGCTGACTGAACCTGCTTGGAATGCACCAAACGGCGGCGAGACTTCCGTGGAAATTGCCAGTAGAGCTTCCTTAGTTATCGCAGAAATTCAGGAAAAGTACAAGAGCGGTAATGTGTTGGTTGTCTCGCACAAAGCAACTATTAGGATTATTCTGTGCAGTTTGTTGGGGATTGATTTGGGACGTTATCGCGATCGCATTGCCGCTTTAGCAGCTTCTGTCAGTATTGTTAAGTTTGAGGTGCACGGGCCACTGCTGGAGGTTTTGGGCGATCGATCGTACATGGATGAAAACCTCCGCAATTTGCCCGGTACTTGAAATTGCGGGTAGGGTGCGCGTACTGCGTACCCTCTATTCTGCAACTAAATCGCGCCTAAGTTAGACAATCCTAAAATAGCACCTGCTCCCAAAATATGACCAAATGCCATAGTTCCCACAACTGCACCCAAACTCAAACCGCCGAACATACTGGATGAGGGCATTGCTGGGCCTGTGTGAGGCTTTTGGATGGTTGATTTGCCGATCGCAATAGCTAAAATATTGCAAAGAATCATAATCAAACCGATCGTGGGGCTCCACTCTATGGTTCTGGGGGCAACGGCAAGTAAAATTGGTGTAAACATCGATCGACTCCTTAAACTTTAGTAAACGAAAATGTGCATAGAAGATATATCAAAAAAATGCAACTGTTCGCTACACATTGCATTAAGAGTTAATTTTTCGACATATTTCTTAAAAATTTTCCCAGGATCTCAAGGTTTCTTCGTCTGTGCAGGCGGATGAAAGTTGGACAAGATGCGATTGCAATCGCCTAGCGATCGAAAGAACGAATCAACAGGAAATAATAAAGCATGAAAATACTGGTGTTAAATGCGGGTTCTAGCAGTCAAAAGAGCTGTCTTTACGAGTTAAACGATGTCCTCCCCGATCGACCTTTGCAACCCCTCTGGTCAGCTCAAATTGATTGGACTCACCAGCAGGGTATAGCAGAGTTGAAAGTCAAAACAGCAAAAGGCGATCGGCTTGAGGAGGAATTTGCATCCGAGTCTCGCAAAGATGCTATTTCTCGAATGCTGGAGAGTCTTTGGAGGGGAAGAACTCAAACAATTAATGATTTAAAAGAGATTAATATTGTCGGCCACCGCGTCGTACACGGCGGGGAAGATTATCAGCAAAGTACGTTAATTTCGCCGGATGTTAAAAAGGCGATCGCCCGTTTATCTGTTTTCGCCCCTGTCCACAATCCGGTTAACCTCGAAGGTATCGAAGCGATTGAAAAAATCCTCGAAGATGTGCCGCAAGTAGCAGTATTTGATACAGCTTTTCACGCACAATTGCCGCCCGCAGCCTTTGTTTATCCCGGCCCCTATGAATGGCTGGAAAATGGGATTCGGCGCTACGGTTTTCACGGGATTAGCCATCAATATTGCGCGCGTCGGGCCGCCGACCTTCTGGGTCGAGATGTGGCAGATTTGCGGTTGGTTAGCTGTCATTTGGGCAACGGATGTTCTCTGGCGGCCATTCGGGGTGGCTGGAGTGTTGACACCACGATGGGATTTACGCCTCTGGAAGGTTTGATGATGGGAAGTCGATCGGGTTCGATCGATCCAGGCATTCTCATTCATCTGTTAAAACAATCCGATTTTACTGCTGAGAAACTTGATGGTATTCTCAATCGAAATTCTGGTTTAAAAGGGATTTCAGGCGTGTCTAGCGATCTGCGGCAGATTGGAGATGCGATCGCCCAAGGTAATCAGAGAGCTCAACTTGCTTTGGATATTTACATCCACCGTTTGCGTGCCGGAATTGGTGCCATGCTGGCGAGTTTAGGAGGGTTGGATGCTTTAATTTTTACGGCGGGAGTTGGCGAAAATTCTGCTGTTGTGCGGGATGCCGCTTGCGAAGCTTTTGGATTTATAGGGTTAAAATTGGATGAGGAGAAAAATCAACATTCACCGATCGATCAAGATATTGCGGCAGTGGATTCAGCGGTGAGAATTTTGGTAATTCACACGCAGGAGGATTGGGAAATTGCGCGAGAATGCTGGAAACTTTATCACTAACTTATTGTATGAATTCCTGCAACAGCTATGCCCACTCAGCTTCGCAGAAGGGTCAACAATCACGAACGGCGCAACCGGAATATATCTAATTCATCTGCGTTTATCTGTGTTTATCTGCCCTCATCGGCGGTTAAAAAAAGAGAATGTATTCACCTCAGATGACAATGGATGGACGCGGATTTACGCAGATAAAGAGAGGTAGAGACGTTTATTCTTCCATTTTCCCTGAAACATCATTACTCTTTCAGCAATGCTGTGGGTTGATAGTAGCGCCGATTACAAAACTTGCCGTGGGGCGATCGGAATTTCAATAATAAACTCGCTTCCCTCTCCGGGTGCAGAAACGCAAGTCAATTTTCCGCCATGAGAACTGACAACAATCGAGTGAGAAATAGACAATCCCAAACCAGTTCCCGAACCCACGGGCTTAGTTGTAAAAAATGGATCGAATATCTTGTGCAGCACCTCAGTGCTCATCCCCGGCCCGCTGTCGGCAATTCTAATTATGGCAGAATTCCTGTCTGTCACCTCTGTAGAAATTGTAATAGTAGGCTGTTTATGAGAGTTTTCCGGGCAATCTCTTGCTACGAGGAGAGCATCGATCGCATTTGTCAAAATATTCATAAACACCTGATTCAACTGAGACGCATAACAAGTAATTAGGGGTAGCGTGCTGTAATTTTTAATCACCTCAATTCCCAAACGCCCGCCCTCTTTTCTCAGGCGCGGTTGCAGCAACATCACCGTACTGTCGATGCCTTGATGGATATCTACCGACTTCATTTGCGCTTCGTCGAGGCGCGAGAAATTCCGCAAGCTTAGCACAATATCCCGGATTCTTTCCGCTCCCACTTTCATGGAATCCAGCAGCTTTTGCAAATCCTCGCTCAAGAATTCCAGCTCAATTGTTTCTATTTCTTCGAGAATTTCCTCAGCAGGCTCTGGATAGTGCTGCTGGTAAAGCTCAATCAATTTTAACAAGTCTTTAACGTATTCGCTAGCCGGATTAAGATTGCCGTAGATGAAACTTACAGGATTATTAATTTCGTGAGCTACACCAGCGACCATTTGCCCCAAACTAGACATCTTTTCCGTTTGGATTAATTGAGCTTGAGTTAGTTTAAGTTCGCGCAAAGTTTGTTCTAAACGCTCGTTTTTTTCATTTAACTCCTGCGTCCGCTCTTGCACTTTCTGTTCCACAGAATTGTAAAGTAGAGCATTTTCCAAAGAAATAGCAACTTGGGAAGAAAGCAACCTTAAAACTTCCAATCTGTGGGGAGTAAATGCTCCGACAGTCAAATTGTTTTCTAAATAAAGAATGCCGATTAGTTTCCCTTGATTGATGATGGGAGTACACAAAATAGATTGGAGTTTGTGTTTGGCAACGTAAGGATCTGCTGTAAATAGTCCCTCAGCCGCCGCATTGCTCAACACCAAATCCGAGCGAGTCCTTTCCACATAATTAATAACCGTCACAGGTAAATCCTGATAGCCTTCAACAGGCGTAAATTGCAGCACAGCTACATCTTCAGCAAATACTGAGGCTTTAGCTGAAATCAACAGTTGACCATCTCTGACTAAAATCAGAAAACCTAATTGAGCACCCGCATTTTCTAAGGAGATTCTCATCAAAGAAGCCAGCAACTTATCGAGGACAATTTCGCTAGAAATCGCCAGAGATGCTTTCATTACCGTTGCCAAATCCAGGACTCTCGCATCGCTGCCCGTAGAAGTATGAATAGTTGTGGTAGTTTGATTGTTGTTAAAACTTCCGTTGATCGGGGTCATTTCCCGCAACTGCGGATACTTCTGTTCTAAATCTTCTACTTTGCGAACTGCACCCCAGCGCAAGTAGCACGAGTGAGCTTCGCGCAAGTGGATTTTGGCATATTGATACTTGCCTTTACTCAACCAAAACTTAGCTGCTAGTTCATTAGCTAGCGCTTCATTTTGGACAAATTCATTGTCTTGGGCTAAATTTATAGAGAAATCGTACAGTTCTACAGCTTCTGAATCTTTCTTGGAAATTCTGGCTATTTCTGCTTGTACTAAAAGGTACTTGTGCAGAAAATTTTCGGCACAGTTGTCTGCCCAAATTTTCATCTGTTTTTGGTTTTCCTCTAACTTTTCCAAATATTCCTTTTGCTTCTCTTCTGAAACATTTGGGAAAACGGCGGCTAAAGTTAGAGAAAAGAAAAAATTCCATTCGGTAGCGGGTATGGCTCCAGTAATAAAAGATAGCTGTTTTTCTACTTCAAAAGCTAGTTGTAGCGCTTCGTTGAAGTTGCCGTACCAGTACATTACCTGGCATTTGCGAATCTGATAAAGGCAGAGCGAGTACAAATTTTGATGAGCTTGGCAGTTGTGTACGTATTCAGCTTCGCTGATATCTTCGCTTTCAAATACAAACTTTTCAGGAGTTAGTTTGCTCAAGTTACGCAGGATTAACTCTACCCCTAATAATATATCGGTTACGAGCTGATTTTTGGTTTTTTGGCTGAACTGCAAATACCTGCTCGTATCGACCAGAATTTGCGATATTTCTTTACCTTGAAAAAATGAGTTAGCTATGCGGTTGGACAGGATATAACCCGCATACTCTAAATCTCCTGATTCTAAAGCTGCTTGATATCCTTCATTGCTGATCGCGTGGGAATCTTTGATGTGGTTGAACCAGTAATAAAAAATACTGACCAGGGATGAACAAGCTCTGCACTTCAAGCCGATATTGCCCGATTTTTCGCTGAGATTCAGCGATAGCAAGCCGAATTGATACGCAGCTTTGTAATCTCCCGAAACTGCGTTTAAGAACATACCGTAGCCAGCATAGCAAAGAGAGGCTTCGGGTACTAAACCGTATTGTAGAGAAAGATTGACTCCTTTTAAAACGCTGACTTTCCACAAGTCTGGATTTTTAAGGTACGCCGATGTCAGCAAGTTTGTAATTAATTTGACTGCAACTTTTTTGTCGGGTACAGTCATTTCGGGGGCGTCAATTAGGGAAGCTATTTCTCTACCTGCTAAAATATTTGTGGCTGCTGCAAATTCTTCGGATATGACTTTTTGTAGCCCGTCTAGGGGTAAGTCAATGCCTAGCAAGTCCAAAGCTTTGATTCCGGCTTTAACGGCTTCTTCGTACTTCGCCCGCAGGGTGTACTGCACGATCAGCAGGTTGTAAATTTCTACCTTTTCTAAGGGCGATCGCGCTTTTTCCAGAGTTATATTAATAAATTCTTCAGACTTCTCAAAAAAACCGTTTAAATACTCAACATTTGCCCGCTCCATGTGCAAGGCAAAGGCTAAATCGTAGTGGGCATCCCAAATATCGGCGCTCAAACCGTCCATGCCTGCGGTCAAATACTGCAAGGCAGCAACATAAGCAGTGGCATCTTTGGCTCTGCGGGCGGCGTCTAAATTCAGCGTTGCCAGTTCAATTAATTCTCGATCGTCTTTAATTAGCGATCGAGCCACATTCAAGTGATCGACTAATTCAAAGATTCTGTCAGCGCGATATTCAGCCGGGGTGTTTTCTAGGATTTGCCTGCCTATTTTCAGGTGAACTGCCTTTTTTTGCGAGTCGTCGATCAGAGCGTAAGCTGCTTGCTGTACGCGATCGTGCAAAAATTTATAATTCAGAATTAATAGCGGAAACAGCACGTAATCTAATGACTTGCTTTCCAATTCCGAAGTTGGCAGAATCAGTCCCGACTTAATCGCGGGCAACAGGTGAGAAAAAGTTTCCGAGGCTTCTTTTTCATTAATTAAAGAAAGAGTATTTAAGTCAAATTCGTTGCCCAAACAAGCCACTAAACGCAAAACTTGCTGCGTTGAGCTTGGCAGTTTTCTCAATTTTTGTACCATCAAATCTACTACATTGTCAGTGATCGCGCACTGCTCAATTTGAGTCATATCCCAATGCCAGCCGCCCTTGCTCCCCGACTGTGGCGGGTGAAAAACTAGCAGGTTTTCCTGATACAATGTTTGTAGGAATTGATTTACAAAAAAAGGATTGCCGTCGGTTTTGCTGATTACCAATTCAGCTAACGGTTTGACAGATTCTCGATCGCTGTGCAAAGTCTCCGCAATCAAATGAGTTATGTTTTCCACCCCCAGCGGCGACAAAGCAATCTGATTAATGATAGCTTCCTGATTTCGCAGCGTCTCCACAGTCATCATTAAAGGATGAGTAGGACTAACTTCATTATCCCGATAAGCACCAATTAAAAACAGATATTGCGTAGCTTCATCTGTCATCATCAATTCGATCAATTTGAGAGTAGCCGAATCAGCCCACTGCAAATCGTCGAGAAAAATGACCAGCGGATGTTCTGGCTGGCAAAATACGCGAATGAAATTTTGAAATACTAAATTAAAGCGGTTCAGAGATTCCGTCGGCCCCAATTCAGCTACAGGAGACTGAGCTCCGACAATTAGTTCAACTTCGGGAATGACATCAATAATAATTTGTCCGTTTTGACCGAAGGAAGTGCGGAGTTTTTCGCGCCAAACTGCTAATTGAGCTTCGCTTTCAGTTAAGAGTTGCCGCACCAATTCCGAAAAAGCGCTGACAACGGCAGAATAAGGAATAGTCCGCTTGTACTGGTCAAACTTTCCCCAAATAAAATATCCACGTCTGCGGGTAATAGGTTTGTCTAAAATCTTCACCATTGCAGATTTTCCAATGCCGGAATAACCGGCAATCAGCATCATCTCGCTGCGGGATTTATGTTGTCCTCTCGCTAGGACTGACAAGGGAACTTCTTTTTTTGATTTGAACTCTTTTTTGATGACTGAAATTTGAGAATCGTCGGTGCGGTAGCCTCGATTATTTGTTGCTGCTACCCGTTCAAATGCCGCTAAAAGAGTTTCAACTTCTCGCTGTCTGCCGTAAAGTTTTTGAGGTATTTGAAATTTGTCGGAAATATCTTGGCGACCGAGAGGAAAATCGGAAACAAACCCAGATGTTTGCCACTGAAACAGGCAGGATTCCAAATCTGCTTTTAGTCCCCAAGCACTTTGATAGCGCTCCTCAGCGGTTTTTGCTAACAATTTCATCACAATATCTGAAACAGCTTTAGGAATTTCTGGGGCTATTTCAGCGAGAGGTACTGGCTGTTTGGCGATGTGACAGTGAACTAACTCCATAGGATCTGTAGTGGGAAAAGGGAGTTGTCCTGCCAGGATTTCATAGAAGGTCACGCCGAGGGAATAAAAGTCGGTGCGGTAATCGACTACCCGGTTCATTCTACCGGTTTGTTCGGGAGACATATAGGCTAAGGTGCCTTCTAGAAAATTGGGATTTTTACTGGGAATATTTTCCAGGTTGGATGCTGTTGAGATGCTGAAATCTATTAGTTTAACTTGTCCGGTAGCAGGATTAAAAACTATATTAGAGGGATTTATATCTTTATGAATTACATTTTTCCCGTGAATTTCTCCCAAAGTTTCAGCAACTTTGATGGCAGTAGTCAGAAATCCTAAAAGGGTAAATTTTTGGGATCCCATAAAAATTTTTAAAGATTCCCCGCCAAAATCTTCTAAAATCATTGCCAGACTATTTCTAACCTGTTGCAACTTATACACTTTCACAACTCCGTCCAACAGGCTTAAGTTGGCAGTGATCTCATATTCGCGCTTGTATCTATTCAGTTCTTCAGGAGTCGGATAGTCTTCTTTGATAAGTTTGATAATAACAGGTTGGTTGTTCTGCTCGTTGTGGCCGCGGTAAACCAGGGAAGTGCTGCTTTCATAAATGAGAGCGAGAACTGCAACGCCGGGAATTGCCATCATAGTTGGGTTCTCTCAAATTAGGTGTGCTTGGTCAATGTTACAGGACTGACGCGCGGCGGGCTAGAAACCCGGTTTCTTCGTTGCTAGTCGTTGACAAACCCAAGATTTTTTCGGGTAAATCGGGTTTATTATCCTAAATCCTATGTTATTCTTCATTATCGCTCAAGAGCTATCTTTTGGGATGTGTGGGAAAGCAGGCCTTGACAGGAATGAGCTACTGCTGACAAAAGCACGCTGGGGCTTTCGTCACCTCAGCAGTTAGGTAAACAAAATCACAAATACAGGATTTGTGCAAGCATTTACTTTAATGCTCGATCGCCATGTTGACAACTAAATCATCTCAGATTCCAAGCAATCGCTTGACTTTAGTGGAGCGTCACCACATCTCGTGAAAATACGCAAGTGCTGAAAGATTTATTTTTTCCGGCGATCGGGCACGAATTTGGGGTGCTTCAAAACAACGGCCGATGCAAATCTTAACTATAATTGGCGACCGAGGCGCGGAGGGAGTTAAGTGTTGCTTCGGAAGCTGCAAGTTCCTTCAGTTCTATCTATTTTGACCATCGATTAACAATAGTGACATACTCCTACACCAACACAAGCTGTCACCATTGGTGTAGGCTTCTCAGTGACTCCAGCTATTGCTTCGGACATTGACTGAGCTTTAAGCACGGGATGACCCACCGCCCTATTTTTGATTCCTATTGCTGCATTATGATCGCGGTCTAGACTACACCCACAGTGAGGGCAGTCATGCCAACGAATATGCAGCTTTTTTGGTACTTTTTCGCCACAACTAGAGCAATCTTGTGAAGTATTGTAGGCACTTACTGGGATTACCAACACACCAGCATTTACGGCTTTATTTGTTAGAATCGACAGAAAGCTTGACCACCCAGCATCCAACACAGATTTAGCTAATTTTGTACGAGCCAGTCCTTTAATATTCAAATTTTCAACCGCAACAACATCATATTTTTTCAACAGCTCGTTAGCCGTCTTAAAATGAAAGTCTTTACGCTTCTCTGCTACTTTCTTGTGACATTTTCCCAGTTGCTTAACTGCTTTCTGTCTCCGGTTGCTACCTTTTTTACGACGCGATACTCGCTTCTGAATAGTTCGCAGACGTTTCCCGGCTTTGCGGTAATGTTGAGGAATTGCAACTGTTTCGCCCTCAGAGGTTGTCAAGAAATTCTTTAGCCCAACATCAATTCCAGTAATCTTTTGAGGATTAAAATCTGGTTTAATCGTAGGAACTGTTGAATCTTCTAGGGAGAGCGTAAGATAGTACCCATCAGCCTTTTTAGTGATAGAGACGGTTTTGATTTTGAATCCATTAGGTATGGAACGGTGTAAAACAACCTTAACTTTTCCAAGCATCGGCAAGTTAATTAAGTTATTTTGTAAACAACCGTCTTTAACTTGAGGATAAGTGAACGTGCGATAACGACTGCGTGGTTTAAATCTCGGTCTGCCACTACGCTTTCCGTTGCTATCACCTTTTAGGAAACGATCAAAAGATACCTTAACTCGCTTAACTACATCTTGAAGAACTTGAGAGTAAATCTCAGCATACCAAGGATGAGTTTTCTTGAGTTGAGGTAACGTTTTTTTCTGACTGTAATATTCGGGATTATCCCGCAGTTCGGGTAAATGGCAAACTAGCGGACACGCATTGATGGGAGAACGGTTTTGCTCGTACCAATTGAATCTATCAGCCAACAAGTAATTGTATTGAGCCCATAGCATCGACAGCCATCTGTCGATTTCAATGGCTTGTAACTTTGTTGGACGTAATCGATATTGGTAAGAGCTTCTCATTCCTTTGGCGTGGTCGGTACATATCAATTAGTGTTACTGTACCAGAATACTTTATTTACTGTCAAGTGCATGAGTAAAGTATATTGAAGTACAAAATAGACTCGTTAAACAAAGAGTTTGTTTGTTTCGTCATCCACCCGTCTAGCAATTCAAAACATAGTTTTGAATTGCTAGACGGGTGGAATCCTCACCTCACGCGCCTTTCATCCCACACTAATCGAAGCGATATAGTGCGGGGATTCCCGTCTGTTTAGCTAACTGACCGAAAGCATCTAGGATACAAGCCCCCGGCTTCATGGGTGGAGAAATAAAAAACCTGTATCCGATAAAGGAACCCCCGAATTTATCCGTGGGGTCAGTCGATTTTAGATTTTAGATTTTAGATTTTAGATTTACCCCACAGATAAATCTGGGAGCTTGAACTAGGGTCTACAATTTTTATCTTTCCACGACTCCTGTACGTGGCAGCGTATCCGTTTTTGGGCTGGGTCAAGGCTTCAATTCTTTAATCTTTAATCGAAAATCTCAAATCGCGCAATCGATTGACCGAAAGCATCCAGGAGACAAGCCCCCGAATTCATTCCTTCGCAGACTCAGGACCCAGAAATAAAAAACCTGTATCCGATGAAACTTGCCCCCCCAATTTATCCGTGGGGTCAATGCTTCAATTCTTTAATCTAAAATCTAAAATCTAAAATCTAAAATCGATTGACCGTTTGAGCAGAGTAAATTTGACAAAAAATGCAGAATTATTGCACCTTGTCTGGTGCGCGGCAGCGAACCCTACATTAATCAAATTTGCCTAACTCTTAAGAAAATTTTAGGAAAGATTAAGAATTATTGCCATAAAACCCAGGTAAAGTTGTTTGAATTGCGAGTCAAATGCCAAGCGGGCAAAGCGTTTGAGCATTTCCCAAATGTGTAAATCCTCAGAAACTTAGTATTTCTCAAGGATTCATCCGGTGAGAAAATCAGAAACAACCTTAAAATTTAGCAGTAATCGCCCGATCGGGCAATTCTCAACCAGCACCAGGAAAAAAACTATGAAATTGGCTTATTGGATGTACGCAGGCCCAGCCCACATCGGCACCTTGCGCGTCGCCACTTCCTTCAAAAACGTCCATGCAATCATGCACGCACCCATTGGAGACGACTATTTCAACGTCATGCGTTCCATGCTGGAGAGGGAACGGGATTTCACCCCGGTAACTACCAGCGTCGTTGACAGACACGTACTGGCGCGGGGTTCGCAAGAACGGGTGGTGGACAACATCACCCGCAAAGACAGAGAAGAACACCCAGATTTAATCGTGCTCACCCCGACTTGCACCTCCAGCATTCTGCAAGAAGACTTGGAAAACTTCGTGGAACGAGCTCAATTGGATGCCAAAGGCGATGTATTGCTGGCGGATGTTAACCATTACCGCGTCAACGAACTGCAAGCAGCCGATCGCACTTTGGATCAAATCGTCCAATTTTACATTAACAAAGCCCGCAAAAAAGGCGATTTAGTAGAAGCCAAAAGCGAAAAACCATCTGTCAACATTATCGGTATGTCTACCCTGGGTTTCCACAACCAGCACGACTGCACCGAGTTGAAACGTTTGATGGCAGATTTGGGCATTGAAGTCAACGAAGTTATTCCCGAAGGTGCTTCGGTTCATAACTTAAAAAGACTGCCGCGCGCCTGGTTTAACTTGGTTCCTTATCGGGAATTGGGGATGATGGCCGGGGAGTATTTGCAAAAAGAATTCGGTACGCCGATGGTGGATATTACGCCGATGGGTGTGGTGGAAACTGCGCGCTGTATCCGCAAGATTCAGCAAGTTTTGAACGCTCAAGGTGCGGATGTTGATTACGAAAATTTTATTGACCAACAAACGCGGTTTGTGTCGCAGGCTGCTTGGTTTTCGCGATCGATCGACTGCCAAAACTTAACCGGCAAAAAAGCCGTCGTATTTGGCGATAATACCCACGCTGCGGCGATGACGAAGATTTTGGCTCGCGAGATGGGAATCCACGTTGTGTGGGCAGGAACCTACTGCAAACACGACGCTGACTGGTTCCGGGAACAGGTTAGCGAGTATTGCGATGAAGTGCTGGTGACGGACGATCACGGGGCGATCGGAGATGCGATCGCCAAAGCGGAACCTTCGGCAATTTTCGGTACGCAAATGGAACGCCACGTAGGTAAGCGGTTGGATATTCCCTGCGGCGTAATTGCTGCACCGATTCACGTCCAAAATTTCCCGATCGGCTACAAGCCATTTTTGGGTTATGAAGGCACGAATCAGTGCGTTGATTTGGTCTACAATTCCTTCACTTTGGGAATGGAAGACCACTTGCTGGAAATCTTCGGCGGCCACGATACCAAGGAAGTGATTACGAAGGGTATTTCGGCTGACTCTGATATGGGTTGGACGAAGGATGGACAGGCTGAGTTGAATAAAATCCCTGGTTTTGTGCGGGGTAAGGTGAAGCGAAATACTGAGAAGTTTGCGCGCGATCGGGGGATTGATAAGATTACCGTTGAGGTGCTGTACGCAGCGAAGGAATCTGTCGGCGCGTAGTTTATTGTTGGGGTGGGCATTTGCCCACCTTGCAAAGTTTTGTTTTGGAGTTAAAATAAGTTAAGTTGCGATCGGTTTATGAACTACAAACTTGATGTGCCGCTATCTCCCAAACTAGAAAAGTATCGCGATCGAATCGAATTAACTATCAAACCCTATATTGAAATTACAATTGAAAACAACGAACCTGCGAACTGGTGGCAAAGTAAATTTGGTGGGTTGCCATACTTACCTAAAGGATTCGAGTATCCTAAAACTCCTAATGGCGATTGCTTCTTATTGCTTGCCCAAATCAACTTTTCCGAAGTACCGCATCTTGAAGGTTTTCCCGATCGAGGAATCTTGCAGTTTTATCTTCCAGATGATGAATTATGTCTTTATGGCTTATCTTTCGACTCTGGTGAAGATATTTTTCAAATTTTATATTTTCCTGAACCCGATCTCAACCTTGAGAATATCATCACCAATTATGATTTTTTGCCCAAATTTGAACGCGGGCCTATTTGGGGAAGTTGCAGTTTGCAGTTTACTAAAAAGTATGCGCCAATTAGTGATTGCGATGAGGGGCTTACAAAACTTTTAGGAGAAGATTTTTATCAATTATTTAGAGAAGACGAGCAACTCGAGGATGATTATATGGATCTATGCGCCCCTGGCGGTCATAAAATTGGTGGCTATCATGATTCTTTTCAATCACACGATCCTAGACCAGATTGCGAAAGCGATCCCTATAGCCTTTTATTTCAAATGGATACCGATGGAAATGAGGTAATAGATATTATGTGGGGCGATGGTGGCGTAGGTAACTTTTTTGTCAAAGAATCAGCATTACAAAAATTGGATTTTAGCGATGTTATCTACGAGTGGGATTGCGGTTGATTGAGGGTAAAAAATGGTATTTTGAGAGTTCTGGTATGGTGCGTCGCTATAAGATTTTCGATTGAGTTCGGAGATGTTAGATAGCGACGCACCCTACGGTATCTATGATGGATTTATCACAACAGCTTACCTGAGAAAACAGCCATCATCAAATAAGCGAATTATATGGATAAAACAGTAAAGATTCTCGAAGATTCCACAACTATTACGGGTTTCTACGATAAAGAAGCGGATGTTCTATATCTCTCGCTGGGAGAACCGCGCGAAGCTGTAGCTGTGGACATTAGCGATGGCGCGATCGCCCGCTATCATGAGGATAGTGAAACTATTGTCGGCATTACTTTAATTGGGTTGCGCCAGCGGGTATTGAAGGAATTGAACCGCAAACTGCACGTAACACCTCATCCCAATGGGTGGGCGGTGACAGAGGAAAATGTAGAGTCAAGTCAAAAGGTATTTCCCACTCAGGAAGCAGCGTTTAAATATGCAGTGGGTTCTGCAAAAGCTCAATGGCTTGATGTGGTAATTCACGGTGAAAATGGAGAAGTTCAGGAAACGATCAATCCAGCCATAGATGCGCTGTTGCAGCGTAGAAAGCGGCGGGAGTTTGAGTCCGGGAAACATGAATGTTTAGATAGTGTTTAGAGGCAGGGAAATAAAAGTGCGATCGCCCACGATAAAAATTGCTATAATAATTAAAAATCGTCGCGAATAAATTGCTAGAAATGCTAGATAAACCCTAACCGCGTTCAAACCAGGGAATGCCAAAGGCGGTACTCTAGAACAATTGAAAGCTGATTTACTTGGTAATTACGAATGAAAGCTATTTAGTTTTTACTGATGATGCTTTGACGACTAAGACTCCACCAACATAATGAACTTCGCACTCTTCATCCATATTTGCTGGTTTGCTGTTGCCAGTTTCCTCGCGTGGTGAAGATACTTCCTGCTTCCTCCGTTGCCATAACAAAAAATCAGCAAAGTTGAGGATTTCTTGCAGTTCGATTTCAGAGAAATTTTTCAGTTTGTCAACAATTTGTTCTTGAATAGGTATCACGGCTATTTTTTCCTTGCTTAACACTACCGCTAGATTCAGTTTATACTAATTCTCAAAACTCATGCAACAGTAGCTGTAGGGTGCGTCGCCACCTGCCAATCCTAAAAAAGAGCGACAATCTCCAAGCGACGCACCTTACCTGAAGCGTGAGCGTAAACAAACCAAAAACTCATAATTGTTGCAAGAGTTTGGAGAATTGGTATTAACACCAGGCATGAGCGATCGCCCTTTTCAAACCAAGTACGCGTGCGAAGCTATCCCGTTCGCGAAGCGTTCCCCGTAGGGTAGGGTAGGGAATCGCTCTCACTCCTCATTTTGACTATCTTCTTGCTCAACTTGCTCAAAACTCACTTTCTTATAAATAGCAGATAGAGGAACTTCTAGCTGAAAGGAATTAAACACTAATGCCGTATCTTCCTCATCATACTCGCTATACAACCATCTTTTATTCTCGGTCTTAGAATACTGCTCGATTTTGATTTTTGTTTGGTCAATCAGAATGTATTCTCGAAAAGAAGGAATAGTTTTGTAAAATGTAAACTTGTCAACTCGATCGTAGTTTTTAGTAGACTTTGATAAAACTTCCACAATAACTTGAGGGTTGGTAATCGTGTCTGTGCGATTGTTGCGGTACTCAGGTAGCCCAAAAATTACCATTACATCGGGATAAGTGTACAGTCGCACTTTTGGTATCCACAGACGCACGTCACCGATGAAGACATCATACTCTTGTTCTGGAAGAGCGAAATTTAAAGCAATGTAAACGTTTCCTGCGATCCGATTGTGATTCGTAGATCCGCCTGTCATAGGAATAATTTCGCCGTCGAGATATTCGCTTTTGTACTCTGCTGTTTCTTCCAGTGCTAAATATTGCTCTTCTGTGCAGTAACGTTGCTCGGTTGTTTGCAAAGTGCCTGTCATGTTGATGTTCTCCCGCAAGGATGTTGAACAAATATTTCTTTTGAGTACGCGCGTGCGAAGCTATCCCGTTCGCGAAGCGTTCCCGCAGGGTAGGGAATCGCTCACTTAAATGATAACCCGCATTTCCAAGAAAGCGATCGCCCTTATTCCTCCCCGCTTTCTTCTGGCTCATTTTCCGCCTCAAAATCCACCTTCTCATAGACATCAGCCAGCGCTACTTCAACTTGAAAGAAATTCAAAACTAGCGCCGCATCCTCCTCATCGTACTGACTATACGACCACCGCTTGTTTGCCAACTTACAATACTGTTCTACATAAACCTGAGATTGGTCAATCAGAATATACTCTTGAAATGTCGGCAGCGTTTGATAAAACTTAAACTTATCGCTGCGATCGTAAGCTTTCGTAGATTTCGATAAAACTTCCACAATCACTTGAGGATTCATCACCGTATCCTGGCGATTATTGAAATACTCAGGTGTCCCCGGAATTACCATCACATCGGGATAAGTATAAGTTCGCTTTTTCGGCAGCCACAGACGCACGTCGCCGAAAAACACTCTATAGTCCTGTTTTTTGAGGCCAAGACTTAATGCGATATAAATATTTCCAGCGATTTGATTGTGATTCGTAGTTCCACCTGTCATAGGAATAATTACTCCGTCGCGATATTCACTTTTATACTCTGCTGCTTCTTCCAGGGCTAGATATTCTTCGGGAGTGAAGTAGCGCTGTGCTGTTGGCTGTTCTGTTGCTTGTAGAATAGCTGTCACGGTTTTTTTCCCAACTCAATTTATATTTTGCGTCCAGTTTAACATTGCCCGAAAGTAGGCGCGGGCTCTCCTGCCCAACCCCTACACCCCACAACAAAAACCATTCTTTGGGGAACAGGCCGGAAAGCCTGTTTTTGATAAGATTCCAACATCTACGATCGCCCTCTTTCAACTAAGGGCGATCGCACGCTTATCAACTCGCAACCAAAATTAATCGATTGGATCGAAAACTAAGGTCAATCGAGCCGCGGGAAGCAGTTGTTGGAGAACTCGCAAATGACCCTCTGCATCTGACCAACTGCGAAAGCGACCGATAACGACCCTTTGTAGATTTGGAAGCAAACGAACCACGATCCACGGCTTGAGACGTTTCTCATACGGCATAATAGGTGTATCTCCTTGTTAATTGGAGCCATAGCCAGTCCTGAGCCCTCGGAAAGCATCGGACTGGCTTTTGACTGAGCCTTGATGGGATTAGAGGAATTGTAACATAATAAGCCCAAATATGTGTCAGTAGATTTTTAAGAATAGGGTAACAACACGATCGGGAGCGTAAGCTTGTACCATTAAGAGCGTTGGCAAACAAACAAACATTTACATTGAGCAAGCGCGTTCACGTTACCTTTCCTGATTACGTATATGAAGCTTTGGATCGATGGGCTGACAAGCAAGGCAGATCCACGGCTAACCTGATAGCCTTTCTCGTGGAAACGGCTTTATTGGAAGCCCAACAAAGGGGAGAAGTACCCTCTGGGCCTGAAGATCCCAAAAGCGACACGTAAACAGTTCCCTCGTGGGTTACGGGGGCGTGTCGCGCGATCGCACTTATCGAAATTGATGAAAACTAGCATCAGCGCCCGCAGTTGGCGCCCAATATTTAAAATCATTCTCTGCTTTGTCCTCGCGATCGCCTGTTAGTGCATAAGTCCTATCAGCAATCGAAAGTGCCAGTTATTTAATTGTCCGCCGGCTACTCAGTTGCAGGGAAACTCCCATAAAAATATCATTCTCAGTAACCAGCTTTCGACTATACATTCAATCCTATTGTGGGGCGGGCTTCTAGCCTGCCCCTAAAAGCTTATTGAGAATAGTGCCATCTCTCAGGGGAAACGGAAATTGCATCCCAGGATTTCCTCCTTGAGGCCAATTGTGAAAACTGTACTGTTCGCTCGCCCTCATCAATCCAACTTACCTAGATTAGACGCATCAACATATTTTAAAGGAATGACTTATGAACTTCACAGCAAGACTCACACAAACCAGCTTACTCGGTTTAATGCTATTTGCCAGCAATCCAGCGGCAACCTTAGCTTTAGGACAATCGAACACAAGCACCGCACCAACAACGTCTCGCATTCAGTCTCCGATTGAAACCATACAAATAGCTAATGTATCCACTCCCCAAAAACTGGTGAGGGATTTTTGTGCTCGCAAAAGACAGAAAGTGGAAAACTATTTCGAGACCAGCAACTTTCGGATTTATCTGTGCTACAACAGGGCCAATCAACTATATTACTACGGCGTTAAAAAGAGTAACGGCAGCACAATCGCCCTGCGTGCTCGAACTGAAGAGGGGACTGGTTACGTGGCAAAAAATGGCACCTACGATTACATCGTTACAGGAGCTAGCCTTAGTATTTATAACAAAGGCAAACGCATTCTCGAACAACGAGTGATTCGCTCCCTTTAGTATTTAAATGCGATCGCTCTTTCAAGCCCCGACTTCTTCAAAAAGCCGGGGTTCTAACAGAATATCTGGCTTGTCTGCTGAGACAGACGAAAGTTTGTGTAATTTAACCTCGAACTCAAATGACCGGTGCTTCGCCACATTTAAGTTTGAGGTTAACAGGTTTCAACCGCTTAATAATCTCACAATAAAAAAACCCTCCCCAACAAGGAGACGGGAGGGTGAAAAGACAGTGAGAAATATAAGTTTTTGCAGCATTAACAATAAGGAGTTACATCTTCGCCGCACTCGTCAGCCAAATAACACAAAGCTCGAAAGCGCAGCCCAACCACTTGCTCGTAAAGCGGATTTAACTTGCACAGTGGCGGAATGGATAATAAAGTGCGATCGCCCACGAGAGAAATTTCTACAATATCAGATGAGCCAATCTTGCTCTCATGCAAAAAATCATGTCAACCTCTACTCCAAGGGAGCATCCCGGTCTTGTGGCGCCCGTCGAGCCTTAAAATGGTTTACCGAAGCGTCCCCAATCCAGATTTAATCATCCCGCTCTCCTGCACAATTGCGGATGCTGCTTCCCCCAAAATTTTGTGTGCGGCAGTCGTCGGATGAATGCCGTCCCAAAACAAAAATCGATCGGGACTACCACAAACACCTCCACCCGATAAACACGCACTCGTCACATTAGTCAAGCCATATTTAGCCGGGTTTGCGATCGCTTCCCGATAAAGCGCATTAGCATCCAGAGTCGCAATCTTTAAGTCAGAATGCTGTTGACTTAATACCTTAACCGTCCGCCTCAAACCCTGATTGTGTGCTTGTGTTAATGCAGTCAGCCTTGCAGAATTAGCGCCTGTTCGCGTCGCCGGTAACTGCCCCAAATCTGGTAAATTTGCCAGCAGGATATTTTTGGCACCCACATCAGCAAGAGACGCGATCGCCCTCCCCACATTTTCAACGGGAACATTCGCATTATTTACCCCCTGCAAATAGTCATTTGCACCCGCCCACAGTACATACAGCGCATGAGGATTTGCCTGTTTTTGGGATTTAGTCCATGACTGAACTTGAGCTAACACACCAGGGACAAGGCTATTGCGATCGCTCCCCGTTGTTGCACCTCCATAGGCTAAATTAGTGACTCGTTCAGGCGGCAACTTTAGGCGATCGGCAAGATACTCTACCCAAACTTTACCATTCGAGTAACGCCCTTGAAAGTAAGTCGAACGAGGCGGATATTGACCCCCGCTCGATCGAAACACCATTCCCATATCCGAAAGGCTGTCCCCAAATACATATAGTTCATTGACAGCCTCAGAACTTTGAGCTGATAGGATGAGTGCAACCATAAAAGATAAAAGCGCAATAATTACGGCAAAAAACGTTTTTTTCAACACTTTGTATTAGTTATATTCTTGAAATATTTGATAAATTGTACCCGGTAATTACCGAGTTCGTGAGTTTGACATTTAGTGTTAGTTATATTCTTGAAATCGCTTAAATATTTGCCCAAATTACTAATATATCAATTTTGTAAAAAATGTGGGGAGTAAACCTGAACTTTAATTGTGGGTTGCCCCACTCCACTGCTCAACCTACATAGATTGGTGATGTCCTTGACCAAGAATTTCAAAGGTGGTACTCGCCACGTGATTTATCCGTGGAACCAATCCAAAATCGAAAATCGAAAATCCTCAAGCCCCCGCATTTATCCCTGGGGTCGCCTCTAAAATCTAAAATCTAAAATCTAAAATCGATTGACACTTTTCTAATGGTATCTAGCTCATAGCGCTGTGGCGGGGGCAGAACCGTACATCTTTTGGGAGATTACCCAATAAAGTTACGCAAGAGGCGAACCACCAAAACCTCCCAAACAACTACCCTTGAGGTAAATATCAATAAAAAAAGAAGGGATTTAAAGCTGATTTACTCGACGATCAAGAAATTGAGCGCACTTTTTATCCCGGAAAGCCTGCACAAAACAAAAACCCTCCCCAACAAGGAGAAGGGAGGGTGAAAAGACAGTGAAAAATTTAAGTTTTTGCAGAATTAACAATAAGGAGTTACATCTTCGCCACACTCGTCCGCCAAATAACACAAAGCTCGAAAGCGCAGCCCAACCACTTGCTCGTAAAGCGGATTTAACTTGCACAGCGGCGGAATGGATAATAAAGTGCGATCGCCAATTTTGACTTCTCGCTCAAACGGACACTGGCTGGGAATAAACTTACACAGCAACCGAGCCAACTTTTGACTTTTAATTGCAGTGTTATCAAGCCATTGTTTTAGCGGATGCAAGGGGTCAAAGTGTGGCTTTTGACCGTAAGGTTGAGAAATTGTAGCGACATTAACGGCGGTTTCTTGTTTGCCAAATCCTACCCAATGTGGCAGAGTTCGGTAGGAGACTGTATGCTCAAATACGTTCATTTTGCTCTCTTCCTCTTTTATAACGAGGTGCCAAGAACTCTCTGTAGAGCTTGTGCGATATTATCTACAATCAGTATCTACAGCATCTCGTTTTGCTTTACCGGATTGAACTTCTTAAATTTATGACTTAGGGCGAGAAAAGTAGTTCCTGATTTTTTAAAAGACGGTGTGCGCTCTAAAAAGTGTCCTCATTTCAAGCCCAACAATTGATTGATAGGGTAAAAATTCTGTCTTCTACGTTTTAGCTTCAACCTTCGGTTGACTCTCCTTTTGTAGTTCAATTACAATTGTGACGCATCCAGGTGAATTATCCTATACGTGAAAATGCGGAACTTTTAATAAAACTTATAATATTTCTAAATAAGCTCTGCTGCAAAAAACCCTGAAACCTTGACCCAACAATCTTTGCTCGCGATCGCTCAGAAACTCATACAATGAGAAATAATCGGTATCACCGCCCTCACCACCCATGAGCAACCCAGAAACCAAAGCTATCACCCGCGAATTGCAAAGCCACGCCGCCATTCTCGGCGGCTTCGTCTCCCTCCTCTGGATTATCGAAATTGTCGATGTATTCCTGTTCCGAGGCAGGCTGAATGCCTACGGAGTCCGCCCCCGCAGCCTCGACGGACTTCAAGGCATCCTGTTGATGCCTTTTCTGCATGGCAGTTTTGCTCACTTAGCCGCCAATACCCTCCCTTTTGTGACATTGGGTTGGTTGATAATGCTGCGAGAAATTAGCGACTTTTTTATTGTGAGTGCCGTCACTGTGCTAGTCAGCGGATTCGGAGTTTGGCTGACTGGCGCGCCCTATTCCGTTCACATTGGTGCCAGCGGATTAATCTTTGGTTACTTCGGCTTCTTGCTGCTACGGGGCTATTTTGAACGCAGCTTTACATCTATTTTGGTATCTTTAATTGTCGGTTTCTTCTACGGCAGTTTAATTTGGGGAGTTTTGCCCTCGCAGCCGGGAGTTTCCTGGCAAGCGCATTTCTTTGGCTTTGTCGGCGGCGTATTAACAGCTCAACTTTTGGGGCGGCAGAAACGGCGAATTAACTAGAATAAGACTGAGGCTGCATCCTATCATCACCTTGGTTTATTGCTCATAAATTATCTAAAAGCGTAGGTTTTTTGTCAATAAACCTGGTTTCTTGTGTAAGATCAAATCCACTCTTCATCGGAATAGTAAATTCGAGTTCAGTGTTCACGGCGTTAACAGTTGACTGTTCACGGCGTCAACAGTCAACAGTCAACAGTCAACATCATTCCGGTGTTACCGGAAATGATATAACACTTGCCTCCCGGATAGCAAGACTAACTGCTGACCAATAATTCAACGCGGGCCGGCAAGCACACAGTAAAAACCGAACCGCAACCTAACTCGCTTTCAACCTGCATATCACCACCCATCATCACGCAAAAGTGACGGCTAATAGTCAATCCCAAACCCGTGCCGCCATACTTGCGGGTAGTTGATGCGTCGCCCTGCATAAATGCTTGAAATAAATGCTGCAATTGTTCGGGGGGAATCCCAATGCCCGTATCAGCTACGCGAAAAATTATTGAGTCGGAAGGTTCTGCTATTTCTTGAGTGGTTAAGCTGTCATGTTTAACTCTTTCAATGCAGAGAGTAATAGTGCCATGTTCCGTAAATTTGGCTGCATTGCTCAGCAGGTTGAGCAATATTTGACGAGTTTTGGTAATGTCCGCATACATCATTCCCAAGTCCTCAGCACAATCAACTTCAAACTTATTAGAATTTTTATCTACCAAGGGTTTGACAGTAGAAACTACCTCGTCAATTAAATTAACCGGGTTGAAAGTTTCTAAGTAAAGTTCCATCCGCCCCGCTTCAATCTTAGAAATATCTAGAATGTCGCTAATTAAAGATAGCAAGTGTTTCCCCGCTGTTTGAATTTTTTGCAAGTCGGGGATAAAATCTTCGCAGCCTAAATCCTCGGCGTCTTCTTTGAGCATATCGCTGTAACCAATAATCGCGTTGAGGGGAGTTCGCAATTCGTGGCTCATATTAGCTAAAAAGGCGCTTTTGGCTTGGTTTGCAGCTTGAGCAGTTTGAGCGACTTTTTGGAATTCTTCTGCTAATTTTCGCTGGGTAATATCTTCAGCAATACCGACGATGCGGTAAATTTCTCCGGTTTGGCTGCGGACTGGAAAAGCCCGATCGCGCACCCAGCAAACTGAACCGTCCGAGCGCACTACCCGATACTCCTCATCATAATCGCCCCGCACCTGTTTCTCAAAAGCAGCCTTGACGCGATCGAGATCCTCCTGGTGAATAGCATCCCAAAAAGCCTCCGCTTCTGACTGCAAACTCTGACAGCTCACATTCCATATTTTCTCGCAAGCCGGACTCACATAAACTAGCTGCTTTTGATTGGGTTCTCTAATCCAAAATACCTCATGAATATTTTCTGCCAACTGGCGAAACCGCTCCTCGCTGGCCCGCAACTTCTCCACAGCACTGTGAAATTCAGTCACATCCTGAATCAGCGATGCCACTCCGATGATGCTGCCGTCAGCATCAACCAAAGTCGTATTGTACCACTCGCACAGAATTATTTTGCCGTCTTTTCTGATGTTCTCGTTAAGGCTGGTAACTCCTCCTGTATTAGTCAACAAAGTTATAGATAGTTGCCTCACGTACTCCTTAGCACTTTCAGGAACTATGAGATCGACTCCGTGGCATCCCATAGCTTCCAAGCGGTTGTATCCAAAAATTCTTTCCGCTGACAAATTCCATTCCGCTACTTCAAAGTTTAGATTCCATTCAATCGCTCCCAAAGGAGTTTGGTGAAGATGGAGAGCCAGTTTTTGCTGCGAGTTTTTCAGAGAAATAATTAATTCATTTTTGTCGGCGATCGCAGATTGTACCCGATCTTCGAGAGTAGTAAACGACTCTTCCAATTGAGCGGCCATCATATTAAAAGAGCGAGCCAGGACACCCACCTCATCCTCCCGGTTTACAGACGCCATCAACCGGGAATCTACCACCATCCCGTCCCATTCTCCCCGGGACAAAGCCTCCGCAGCCTTGCTCAGACGCCGAATCGGTACAACAATCCACCTAGAAGTCAGAGCGCCAATCGCCGTTGCCAGCACCAAAGCACCCAGACACATCACCACAGTATACCGAGTGTTGGCATGAATCCTTTCCATAAAATCGGCTTCAGGAACCGTCACCACAATCAACCAGTCGAGGCCCCTGCTGTCTAAAAGCGGCGTCACCTGTAGAAATTGCCGTTGACCGTCGATCGTAAAATCTAACTGGCGAGATCTGTCAATTTTGTGCAAATCCCCGAAGTGTTCTGTCAAATAGCGGGCGGTCGATCGAATGAGAACATTCTTGCTGCTCGTTGCCACAATCCGTTTCGCAACACCATTGCTAACAATAAATGGCGGTTCCCTAGTAGAATTTGCCACCAATTGCCCAGACCTTTCTACAATAAAAGTCTGTCCTGATTTCCCAATTTTTAGAGTTTCCAAGAATTGATTGAGCTTGGCAAGGGCCAAGTCAGAACCCAGGATGCCAATCAGTTTACCATCATCGCCATAAACTGGTTGAGCAGCCGTAATCGCTAGTTTGGGAGCGTCAAAAAAATTATAGATTTTACTCCAAGTCGGTTTGCCTGCGCGCACCGGAGCTATGTACCAAGGTCGGACGCGGGGGTCGTAGTTGAGAGTAGTTTTTAATAGCTTGGTTGGTTCCTCGAACTCGGACAGCGCGTAGCTATGCAAGTTATAGCCAGTAGATGGATTAGAAATCTGAACTTGCAACTTGCCGTCGTCGAGGCGTTCAACTCCAATAAAATCTTTTTCTTCGGATGCGAATTGAATGTAGCTAATTTTATCAAAAATTTTGATTTGTTTGTAGAAGTAGCGTTGCAAACTCTCACTATCCTGCAGGTTCACAATGCCGAGACGGATGGCATCGAGATTGAGCTGATTGATTTGGTGTGGCGTTTCAATATAACTATTAATATGTTGCTGGATACGCGATGTGACTTCTGTCCGCAGTTGTGCGGCAACATCGTTGACGGCTATGCGCCCGTTCCGCAGCGACAGCCACCCCGTCAACCCTACCGCCGCGAAAGTCTGGAGGGCAAAAGGCACAACAAGGACGATGCGAATTGGCACTTTGCCTGACATTTTTAAAATTTGGTCGGTCAAATATCTGATTGGCATGATGAAGCAGAAATATTACGAACCCACAACATTTCGGTAAAGTACAGCCTGATGAGCGCCGGTTTTGAAGTTGAGATGGTTTTAGTAGGCCAAGTGCTGTTAAGAGTTCGGAATTGGTCGCTGGCAACTGAATTTTTAACGACTGCCACCGCCATCTTAGCGCGATCGTCCGCTTTGAGAACAGGGGCAATCGAGATGAATGCGTATCAATCCTGGACTCACTCTACACGCTCATACTATTATAGATTTGAGATTCCAGAATTAAAGAATTCAGAAAGACTGGTTCTGTAAGGGTTTAGAATTTGCCGGCCGTTGCATTTTTTTTTGAACAGGTATCTCAAACCAGGTTTTTTTAGCGTTTTGGCGGTCTGCAACGAACTATTTTCGTGAAAAACAACCGATGGATCGCCGCCCGTGCGTCCAGCACTAACTATTTTTCCACTCATGACGCCCGCTAATCAAACCAATCGAGTTTTTGGTTGACTCATGCCTGAAATGACGTATTTTGGCGTTTCAACCCGGTTGCTGCGTCAGTTCTATTTGACCGATAGCGCGATCGAAAGTTATAAGTTTTGACAGGAAATTTAATTGATATCTCCACAAGCAGCTACTTTTGATAGAGTGCAACTTAATTCCGGCTAGGTAAAATAAGCATAGTAGGATGCAACTAGCGGAGGCATGGATGATGAACGCAGTTATTGCTACTCTTGGCACTGCTCTCGGACTTAGCTCAATTTTTATCGGTTTGACTCCGGCGGTTCTCGCCCAACAAAGACTGCAACCAACGCCCCAATATTCGGAAACGACTTTATCGGGGGACTCGTTGAGGACTGTGGAGGACAGAACCTTAGACTCGGACTACCACAACTTGATTGGTGAACCAGAAACGGCGGCTAATTCTGCTAGAAGGGAAAGCAGCTTGGGCGACACATTTCGCCTCAAAATAGAGGGCCCATTGGAATTTATTACTACTCCTTCGGACGCCCAGCGTCAAGGAAATCCTTTACCTCCAAAACAAACCGACAGCGGTACAGAAGCGGGAGTTCAGCTTCTGCTAGGACTTTAGCAATTTTAAATGAATTCATTTGAAGCGAGCGATCGCGGAACCCTATTTTTGATTCTCCCAGTTCTTGTGACTGGGATCGCTTTTTTATCTGAGTTTTATCACAAGTTTTGTGCGGTTTCCATCACACTGGGTTCTTTTTTGTGAACCTAAGATTAGACCAATTAAACTTCCGATACAGACTGATTAGCTACATATCTTTACAATAGCGCATAAAACAGGCGGTGAAGGTGATGAGAAAGGCTCAACTGATCGATTATTTGCGGGGAGAGTTGGCAATATCGAATTCTGCGATCGCCGTTGCTCTCCGACACGGTGAACAAGATGCCAGCGAACTGCCGATGGTTCTGTGGCAGTACGGGTTAGTAACACTGGAACAATTAAACCTGATTTTTGATTGGATGGAAGCTCAGCCAACTTAGCAATTTAACTAATGCGAATGGGAAGTCCCGCGCTCTACCGAAGGTGAGCGTCGGGATGAAAATGAGTCAGAAAATAAATTGAGCGACAGCGAATCAATATCGTTTTTGTGCGCGTATGATATTTTTACCGGTATTCTGCACTCCTGATAAATGTATAAAGCTTACAAGTACAGAATTTATCCCACAGATGAGCAAGATGTCTTGCTGGCAAAGTCTTTTGGCTGTGCGAGATGGTTCTGGAATTATGCTTTGAATCTGTGTCAAGAAACTTACAAGAATACCGGGAAAGGACTATCGAGAGCATACATACAAGGTTTGCTCCCTGCACTCAAGAAAGAATACGAATGGTTGAAAGAACCCTATTCTCAATGCTTGCAGGTCGTTGCATTGAATTTATCTACTGCCTACAAAAACTTCTTTGACAAGAGGGCGATGCCACCCAAATTCAAAGCCAAGCACGACAGGCAGTCGATCAGTTATCCTCAAAATGTCAAATTTGACGGTGACTATATTAATTTACCTAAAATTGGTTTAGTTTTCTGTCGGCGGCACCGTGATTTCGAGGGCGACATCAAGACCGTTACCGTGTCTCGTAACCCAGACGGCAAACACTTTATTTCTGTTTTGACTGACGACGGGAAAGAAAAGCCTGAATCCGTCCCAGCAGGTAAAGCTATTGGCATTGATGTCGGGTTGACTCATTTTGCGATTACCAGTGATGGTTCTAAGTTTGGCAATCCCAAGCATTTTGTTAAACGTCAGCGGAACCTAAAACGTAAGCAGCAAAAGCTTTCTCGCAAAAAGAAAGGCAGTCAAAACAGGAAAAAGGCAAGACGGGCGGTGGCAAAAGTTCACTCCAAGATTGCCCGATGCCGGGAAGATTTTCTACAAAAGCTATCCCGCAAGATAGTTAACGAAAACCAAGTTATTGCAGTGGAAAATCTCAACATCAAAGGCATGGTAAAGAATCATAATCTAGCCAAAGCTATTAGTGATGCTGGCTGGGGTATGTTTTGTACCATGCTCAAGTACAAGTCCCAGAGCGAAGGAAAGCAATATGTCGAAATCGATAGATGGTTTCCGAGTTCTAAAACTTGCCATGTATGTCTAAATCGAGTTGAGAATCTCACTCTTGATATTAGAGCATGGAGTTGTCAGCATTGTGGTACTCACCACGATCGTGACGTAAACGCGGCAACCAATATTAGAAATGAAGCCTTGCGGATTTTGGCGTTAGGAACTAGCGCTTCTGCCTGTGGAGGGGATGTAAGTCGATCTGGTAAAACTTCGGTTTTGTGGGACGCCCCGCCCCGTTGAATCAGGAAGCCAGCGCTGTACCACTTAAGTGGTCAGCGTCTGGTAGTTCACAATCCTGAGTTAAAAAATAGGGATATCGGATTGCAATTTTTTAACAAATAAAGCTTGCACAAACGGTCGTCGGAAAGTATAGGGTTCAGTGTTTAGGTTAAGGGTGGGTCTTATTTTGTCCCAATTAGAAAAATACAAATATACAGTAGGGACACAACACTGTTGTGTCCTCATTTTTGTTGCCGACTAAAATAAACTGTTTTCAATCTGTCGAAGAGGCGATCGCAGACGGCATCAAACAGACGGCATAAAACAAACCCCAGCAACTTTTAGGATGCCGGGGCTTGTCTTATTTAAGTTGGTGGCGGGAAGTGGATTTGAACCACTGACCTTCGGGTTATGAGCCCGACGAGCTACCAGGCTGCTCTATCCCGCGTCGCTTTTTGTCTCTTTACTAATATAAACATATCTTTCTGAAAATTGCAACCCCTCCATCAAAAAAACTTTTTAGATTGTGGGAGGGGTTGCTGAAATCGGCGAGCGAGTCTCGATCGCCCTAAAGCATCGAAACTTCCCCGATTACCTCCAAGCGCTTGAATTCGCTCAGAGTGAGGTAAGTTTCCGCCAGAGTTTCGGCGATCGTCGGAGTAATCCACCCCAACTGCTTGAGCAAGTGAATCGCCACAGCAAATTGAGCACGCTTTCCTCCATCCGTCACCTTAATTGCCAAGCCCATGCCTTCGCCCACGCGGCCAATGCACTGCACCCCTTCGGCGCCGGACTTGCTCACCAATTCCCCTTGAGTCAAGCGCATCAGTTCCGTGTCAAATTTGCCCTCACCGGCAACCATCATTGGGTGATGAGTCATAGCGCGGACAATCCGCTCCATATCCACATTGTGGCCGGAGGCTAACTGAGCGTACAAAGACGCCATTTGCCCCAACTGCAACAGATAGGTAGGAGCGCCGCAGTCGTCACGAGCGCTGATAAACTCTTCGGCAGGCATTTCCAGCAAGTCAGCCACTTTGCCTAAAATAAGCTGCTGGACAGGATGTTTGCGGCGTAAATAAGTGTCCAGAGGCCAGTGCAGTTGCTGACAGACAGCCAGCATTCCGGCGTGTTTGCCGGAGCAGTTGTATTGCAGGGCGCTCTTTTTGCCTTCGGGAATGGGGCATTGAAGTTTAGAGGGGTCAATGTCGCAGCGCCACAGGACGTTAAATACCTGGCGCGATTGCTCGATCGTACCTTGATGGGAACTGCAAATAATCGCTAAATCTCGATCGGTCAATTCGTAGCGTTCTAAAGTGCCAGTCCCCGTCACCGCCAAAGCTTGAAAAGGCTTGAGTGAAGAACGGACAAATGAGGCCGTTTCCGAGTTACCAGCAACAGACAGAACGCGCCCGCGGTTGTCGCAGACAGCGGCCTGGGCGCGGTGCCTCGATTCCACAATACCTTCGCGCAGCAGTGTGACTTCCAGTTCGGGAGCTTGGGTTCGTTTTCCCCTTGTCATATCAATTTTAGATTTTAGATTTTAGATTTTAGATTGAGGCCGGTGGAAGTTATATCAATTCCGGTTGCACCGGAATGATGTTGACTGTTGACTGTTGACTGGGAATCGAACAACTGAAAATTGCGCCGAGATAGGTGGCGACTTGTAACAATCATTCATGAATTGCCCTCTAATTTATCACCTGACGATGCAGCCGGAAACGATATTATGAGTTGCGAGTTGTCATTTATGAATTGCGAGTTGTGAAGTTAATCTTTTGGCGAGCGTTTCTAACTCAAAACTCAAAAGTCAAAACTCCCTTCCCGAACCGATTACAAACAACTCCAAATTAGTCCCCCGGCAACCAGCAACACTGTCAAACCATAAAATGTCTGCCGCAGACGCCTGAGAATTGGTTCTAGTTGGTAGTTGACAATCAACTGGTCTTGAAGCAAAACTTCGGGAGTTTTAGGCCAAGATTGACAATCGTACCAGCCAGACTCTTCGTAGACGACCGTGGGATTTGAAAGGCGCGATCGCACGTAGAACCAACCCAAGTAGAGTCGCAGCAAAGCTAATCCTAGAATAAAACCGGCACCTGCGGCACCGCACAGGACAAACTGAGCTGGATACTTGCTTGGAGCAAAGCTAGAAGCAGCTATCGGCACCGATACCAAGCAACTCCAAGCCCACACCCAAGCTAGTTTTGCCAGGTATCCGGGCCAATTGAGTGTTACCCAGCTAAAAAACCAGGATTCTTTAAGTTCTTGGTATTCATTTATCGGTCGCTGTTCTTGCGGAACGGGACAAATAGAAGCTGAAACGTTTTTCACATTAGCCATCCTCACGGCGTGGGGGAAAAGTCAATGCGTTCGGCGTGTCCCCAGAACGCTTCTAAATTGTAGAACTCCCGCTCTTGAGGCTTCAAAATGTGAACGATCGCGTCGCCGTAGTCCATGACGACCCAACTAGCGTCTGATAGCCCTTGTGTACGCAGTGGCAAGCGTTGCCACTCTTCTTCAACTTGGTCTGCTATCGCTTGGCAGATGGCTCGTACCTGCACGTTGGAAAATCCGGTGACGATCGCAAAGTAGTCTGCCAAAAAGCATACTTCTGACACGCGGAGCAATACAATATCTACTGCTTTGCGGTCATCGGCTGCTTGGGCAACGGTCATGATCAGGCCACGAGCTTCGTCTGAGGAGGTGCCGTCGGTTGTTGTAGACTGGGCCCTGGAGTATTGGAGTTGAGTTAGATCAGACATTAAGTGTTTAATTTCCTAATTGATAGGGTAAGGGGGAATCGGTGCGTTTTCGCGATCGGTTGTTGGCAGTTTGAGACGGGAAATAGGAGTTAGGTTGAAGCCAAAAGTAAGGACAGGATTTCTGGTAAATTTTACTTTTAACTTGTGATTTGTTCGATCGACTTCTCCGTCGAATTTCCTGTTTCCGGCGATTCGCGGGCCATTTGCAGCGCCCAATTCCGCGTAAGTACGGTGCGGGGGTGGATGTAGCAGCGAGTTTCTAGCAAATATTTAAGAGAATAATCGCTAGTTTGCCACACGGCTGCATAAAGATTTTGCAAGCTTGCCTCGCGCAGTGCTTCTAGTTGGGCTGTGTTGCCGCGGCTTGGCTCTATGGTATCTGCTATGAATACGGTACAACTGAGCTGGCTCATGTTTGGTCTGCCGAGGGTGTGATTGGCGATTGCGTCCAAAATTTCTCGATCGACCACCCCGAATTCGTCTCTGGCGACGATCGCGCTGGCGTCTGCGTGCAGCAAATGCGGGTGTGCTTCCAACACTGAGTCTAACTCTAAACCTTCCTTCTGGGCGATTTGCAGCAGCAGTGGAGGTTTGAAGTATTTTGCCAAATCGTGCAACAAACCGGCCGATCGGGCTTTTGCTTCGTCGAGGCCGTAATGGCGAGCCAAGTCACCTGCTACTTGTTCGACTCCGAGGATGTGTTTGATTCGGGCAGCAGGAACGCGCTCAGAGAGCCAAGCTAGGACGTTTTCGCGCGCGGGTGCAAGTGTCAAATATTAACTCCGAAATTGTATGAGCTACTATTTTAGCGTTTTGTTTTAATGGACTGCGGTGTCGGGCACGCAGGGGTGTGGTGATATCTGGGATGGGGAGGGGTGAAGGGGGCGAAGGCTGGGCGGTTTCATTAGATCGGCAAATCATGGTTTTGTAGGGGTAGTGCGACCCCTACTCCCCGTGCCTACCCCCTCCACTTCATTCTAGAACATCCACCTCATCATTCAATCCGAGTTCTTGGAGTGCAATTTTAGTCTCATCCCGCCTTTGCTGAGATACCTCACCTTCGATAGAAACTTCTATTTTCACTGTGAGCTTAACATTTTTGTCACTGGCAAATTTACTCAGAACTTTAGTATAAAAATTCATCCACTTCTGAGGACTAATTTCACTAATCCATCTCAATCCTTTAGGTGGAAGTGGGATGGTTTTGGGGTCTGGTAATTGATAAATTGTAGCATTTTGTTTCGCTATGCCACCATTAGAAAATTTTACGGTAAATTCAGCAATAGCACTGATTGTTTCTACTGTTGCTGTCACAGTGAAATTGCCCTCATTTTCCCCACCCGTGAGTAGGCCATTGGGTTCAATATTACCGCCTGTAGTAGTCCACTGTATTTCACCAATAGCAATTTCTTTGTCATATTGATCGCGTCCCCGTGCGATAAAAGTTTGCTTTTTACCGGGTTCTAGTTGCACTTTGGTGGGGGAAATTATTAACGCGCTCAACTTTGGCGGATCGGTGATACGTTGCAGGTAAGCGGCGGCTACCTCTGATTTAATGATAAACAAATCGTCTGAAATTTCGATTTTGCTGGCTGGTAAATCGGTTTTGAACTCAAACGGTTCGTATCGATCGCCTGATGCTTTGCCAACTAATGCTAAAGTACCATCTTTGACACCACGAGCGATCGCCTCTTTCACCGCATCCCCTTTCAAAAGTCGCGGAAACGAAGGTGAAGCAAAGAAGGCATCCCGCACAGCCTTGGTACTCCACTCCTGGAAAGCACCAGACCAATTGCGAACCAAAAACCGAGGACTCACCGCCTCTTCCACATCCCCATCCAGACGCAACCGATTGATAATTAAGTCTACAATTGATTTGGCAGAACTCGACGTAACTAAACCCAAATCAACCACCCGTAACTTATTATCTTTCCCTAACAACGCGACGTATTTATATGCGCGCCATACGGTTTCAATCAAATCGCGCTGAGCCTTTTTCAGGTTTTCAGATAATTGCTTTTTCTGCAGGTCATCTAAATTGGCTTCCTCATCCCGAATGTCTTCCCAGGATAGCATCTTGCGGGCTTCTTCGCGCAATTGAACATCCGAATCGACGATCGCAAAAATTAGCGCACTCTTAAACGTTCTCGCTGACGCACCAGACTCGCGAATCATTGACTCCACCAACTTTAGGGTACTCTCATCCTGTTTGGAATGGGTGGGAGACATCACCGCTAAAGTCAGCACAGCTTGATTCGGAAGATTGTTAGGTTGTTCGGGAAAACATATAACCTGAATTCCCTGATTAAGGGCAAATAGCTTCTGAATCTCATTGAGAATTCGCTCATCAATGCGATGCCCTTGCACGTTAGCGCGGCGGTCTGCTAGAATTTTGTTGAGGTTTGGATAGAGACTAAATCGATATTTTGTTTGCCCGACAGTTAAGTAATAGCAATCGCTAGTTAGAGATTCCAAAACCGTTTCTACATTGCCAATATCTACATTTGGCTCACCTACAGCCAGTCGAATTTCTGGGACAGTTGCTTCTGTGCGAGTGCAGCCACCATTGGATTCAAAAAAGATCGCAGTCGTCACTTTCCGATGCAGTCGTGATTTCTTAATATCTTCCGTAGCTTCCGCATCAAGACGAATGGCGTGAGAGTTTTTTTTGCCACAAATATCAGTTGTCACCGGCCCTTCTAGGCGATCGTTTCCAAGTTGATCGAATACGGCGGCTCGAAATGATAGGTCATCTAGGGGTGCAGTTCCTAATCCAATTAGGGCATCGCGATGGTTGCCTTTATAACCTTCTTGGTAGGCAATAGACACCCACAAAGCTAAGAGTCGGAGGACACCTCTGGTGCGTTGAAATCGAGGCAAAGCCTGCCATTTTCGCTCGAATACCGATAGCACTGTTGGGTGAAAAGGATAACTCGCGACAAAGGCTTCCCGCGCACTTTCAATCGGGAAACTAGGCAACTGTTGCTTGTGCTCAATCACCCAATCTGCATACTCGTTACAGGTAGTAACAGCATCCTTGGGAAGCATGATTTTACCTTCAGGGGTGACAGCATTAGCAGTCCATTCAAATAAGCGACGGCGGATAATTTCTGATGTCTCAGATTCGGCAGACATCATAATTGCCTTACCCAATCTGTCGAGCACTTTCTTGAAGCGCTGTTCGTCGGCTTCGTCAGCAGCAGTATATTCCATTTCTGAGGCGGGAATAGATACTACTAAAACGACATTTTTTTCACCTCTGGCAGTTTCTGAAAGTGCTTGAATGAAGTTATAAAGCCGATCGCCATAACCGGTTTTGCGATAAGTGCTGGCGTAGTTGATAATCTCGTCTAACAAAATCAAACAGGGCTTATCTTTGGGGAGAAACTTGCGGATCACATCGCCCTTGGGTTCAATAAATTGTGCTTCGTGTTCGGCGACAATATTAAAAGCCGCTTCCCCTCCCAACTGATAGGCAATTTCACCCCAAGGTGTTTTGCGTAGAGGAGTGCCATCATCGCCACCGCGCCCGGTGATGGAATCAAATTCAGTGCCGACAAATACGGCTACAGCCGCTTCGGGGATGGCAGAAATGGCTGCTTGGTTTAAGATTTTATCGACTCCCGTCCATTTGTTAGCGGCCGGGCCGTGTTTTGCTAAGTGATAGAGTAGAGTTAATGCGTGAGTTTTGCCGCCGCCAAATTGCGTAGAAAGATTAAATATAGCTGAAGTTTCTGTGGTTTCACCAGAGAGTCGCCGGACTACCTGAGCGGCGAGGTATGTTAAATATTTGGTAAGATAAGTGCGATCGAAAAAGCGATCGGGTTCTTGATAATCTGCGGGCGCTCGTTTGTCTCGCACTTGGTCGAGATGTACCGCAAATTCGGAAGCATCTAAAGGTTTGCCCTCGCGCAAGTCTTCGCGGGGGATAAGTCCTTCAATTTTATACCAAGGTTTGAGTCCTGCCACAATATTACTTCCTATTTATGGGTTAATTTACAGCGTATCCCAGGTTTATGGAGTGCAGTCATCCCACGAGTCCGACAGGGGTTCAAACCCCTGTCTAATAGCTAAAGTCGGTTGAAACCGACTGAAGATTTGCCCCAAACCAATACACATCAACTAACTCTTCAGTCCTCTTTGAGAGGACTTTCGCTATGAGACAGGGGTTTAAACCCCTGTCGGACTATCGGTTTGACCTGGTTGTTGACACCAAAGATCCAGGATGTACTTCATAAAGGTGGAATCGGCTATATTTAAAATCCTAGTCCTTTCTTTCTTGCTAAAACTCCATCCACCCAGCGCTTTTCATCAGTGCCCGTGGGATACAAGGCTGAGAGGGACTGGGCTAATGTCCAGAAGCGCTTGTCACTTCCCACGCCGTCATCGACTAAGAAGCGTTTGAGGGCTTCGCTGCGTCCAGCCGCAAATAGAATCATGGTTTGGTGGATGCGATCGAGTACAGTTTTACCTGGATTCTCAATATTGGTATCGCCCCAATCTTCCGACACTTCATCGGCTGTGCTCTCTGAAGTATCAAAGAGACTCAATTGCTTGTGGCCTTTTTTCGGGCGCTTGACTGGGGCTTGGCCGGCGTCTTTGCCCAACAAATATTGCGATCGCTCCGAGACGGGCAGCAGTCGGGCTTTGTCCCCCTTTACTTGTATGAGACTGGTGAGGTTATCCAAGTTAGCGCCGAGTCCCTGAGCAATCTTGCGGGCGGCATCATATTCCAGGCTAAAGCCTGTGATTTTTGCTTTTTTGCCTGTGCTTTCGTCGTCATCATCGCTAACATCTTCTTCCTCTTGTGGAACAGGCATCTTGCCTGTTTTCCCATTACCTTGTGGAACAGGCATCTTGCCTGTTTCTCCATCACCTGATGAAAGTGTCCACAGCCACATGGCAGTTAATCGAGCATCTTCTTCAAAGCTGGAAGTGTCTGCATCTTTGAAGATGGTGCTGAGTGCTTCTTTGGAAACAGCAGCCCAGACATATTCGAGATATTCGCGGAGGGTGACGATTTCGCCGCTGGCTTTTTCGACACTGGAATAACGGGAGAAAATTTCGAGGGCGGGCCCCAAACAAGCAAAGATGGCATCGGCTCCGACTACGCCTTGATCCGTGAGGCGCGGCATCCATTCTTTGATCCGTTGCGGTAGTTCTTGCAATACATCGCGCCAATCGCCAATTTCTTCGTGTAATGTGCCATCAGGGTTTTCTCTAGGGCGGCAGACAAGGTGAACTGATGAGGCAAGGGCGGCAGAGTTATTTGATCTCAAGCGCCCTGATCTCTCTGTATCTATAGACCAAGAAGCAGTTACAATCCACCCAGAATTAATTAATGCAGCTAACATTGCTTCCCAACCTGAAGTCTCTTTGTTGGCAAAGACAAAAAGACTAATCCCTCTTGGACTTGTCACCCTCCGACTTTCACTACAAGCTTTACTCATCATTTCTTCAAACCATTGAGCATCTTTATGCCTATACATGGCAGCTCGATGTGATAAAGAAACGCATTCCTCTTCTTTTGGTGCTAAATCCGTTTTGAAAAGGTTTGTATGAATCTCAGCAAGAACTCTCTTATGCCATGAGTAAAAAAAATCTGACAAGTCGGCATAAGGTATAGCAGCATAGTATGGTGGGTCAGTTATAGTTGCATCTACAGAATCGTCGGGTAAAAGTTGACGGGTAGCCGATGTGAGAGAAGCAGAACCACTAACTAACTTAGCTGCTGCAATTTCTTCAACAACTCTACATACCCACTCACTTGCACCAGTCCAGCCAAGATCAGATAAAGGATTAACTTCAGCATAGTCCCAAACCATTGGTAATGCCTGCCGTCCAAATGTATGAGCAATAAATTCTCCAGATGATGCCCACATACAAAGACTGGAACTGTAGTCAATTTGGCGTCCAAATACCATCGTTAGTATTGTTTGAACGGCTTTAGCTATATCTTCTCCTTCCTCTTTGCTAATTGCTATTCCTACTTCTCTAATTAGTTTAGCAAATGTTGTCAGCATCAAATTTTGTCGAGGGGAAAATAGATGTCCCCACTCTGTCATTCCATACAAAACAACATTGAAAAACCCTCTTAAATGATTGAGTTTACCTTCGGGAACCAAAGACAATGAACTTGTTGCGTTTTGTTTATTTTTTTCAATTTCTTCCTTGGCTTTTACAAATGATAATAAATCCATTTCTGAGGGATATTGATAAGAACGTCCTGATGCTTTAGGAAAAACAATACATATCAACCTTGAGTCGCTTGTCCCCCCAATTCTCTTAATCTGTTGAATTCTTATGCTCTCAACCGAATTTGAGAATCCTGTAACTGGACACGTAGCCACCCCGCCTTTAGACGATCCCTTTTCAACTTCCTTCTCACTCTTCGGCTCAAAAATCTCCAACAAAGGACGGCGCACCTTGCGCGTTACCCCATCGGCATAAGTCACTTCTATCGTCTCAGTTTGCACAATACCCGAAGCATCCCGTACCCAGCGCAAAGCCCTATATCTCCCTGCTTTCTTTGCCAACCAAAGACTACGCATTAACGGCACTTCCACAGGAATCCCCGTCCCATCATCAGGAGCCTCAGAAATAATTGTCCTAGCCCATAAATAAGCAATCGGTGTACTTCCATCAGGGTCTTTAGGATAAAATTCAGCTAATTCCTTCTCTGCTTCTTCCTTAACCCATTGTCCCCATTTTCGCACCTCATCCGCTAACTTTTGCCCATATTTAGGAATATATTCCAACACCACCTTATTTAACAAAACCGCCACCGGATTCAAGTCAGAAGCAAAAGCATCCGCACCCACCCGCAACGCTTCCAAAGGAATCGCACCACCCCCAGCAAAGGGGTCAACAACTAGGGGACGAGTTCCGGGAACGCCGCCTAAAGCTTCATGGGCTGCTTGAGTTAAAGCGCGACTGGTTTCTAAATAGTCTTGCTGTGTGGAATTATCCCAATTAGCAAAATCGGCAATAAAATCCAATAACCGATAGCGGAGAATATTGAAATGCTGGGGATTATTAGGATCTAACTGATTTTCTGTTTTGGCTAAAACTTTCCACATACTCCAATTTTCACGAGAACAATGATTAGCTAAATCTTTATCCTTCGCCACTTTCTTAGCAAAATCATTAATAATGCTGGCTGCTTTATCCCGAAATTCTTGAGGACATAATTCATCCACAGGATCGATCCACAAGGAAGCACAAATCACCGCCCGACACGCGGCCAAAGGTCGCCTCGCCCACCAAATATGCAGCGTGGAAATATGCCCGTGACGGATAGATTTTTCCCGTCTGGCGTGGGCAGAAATCCGCTTGATGGGGAGGTCAACTTCAATGAGGCGTTTGGGATAATTAGTTTTGTTAATCACTTGCTCGCCTCCAAAATTTTCTCTGCATCAACATGATAATGTTCAATCTTCACTAACGGTTCCCATCCCAACTGCACGGGGTCTTGTATTGAACGCACTTCTGGAGTAGAGGCACAGTTAAAGACTACATACAGCCAGTAGTCTTTTTTTAAGCGTTCTGCTGTCTTGTATTCGTTGGTGGTGAGGGCTACTTCACCCACCCGCGATCGCCCTTTAACCTCAATAAACCTCACCGCGATCGCCGTGCTTGGATCTTCTGGATGAGGTTTGCGGGAGATTAAATCAAAGCCGCGATTCTCCTTTTCTACACTCACCACCAGCCAGCCCCTCGCCTCCTCGTAGGCAATAACTGCCTCGACTGCAATTCGCTCAATTTCGCGATCGCTAACCATAGCAGCCATTTCAGGGGATGTGCGTTCTGGATGGGGAAGTACCCAAGCCCGTCCGTGATGTTGAATATCCGCGATCGTGCAACTGCGCTCTTTTTCGAGTTCCTCCCGCCGCGTTTCCAATCGCCCGTTTAACTCAAACAATCGGTCTTCCATTTGCTTGAGGCGGCCGTCTAGTCCAGATTCCTTGACACCAGATTCTTGTCGCGAAATTAACTCAGCAAACTGACACTGCACTTTGTCAATAATTGTACTAAAACTAATTTCCATGTGGTCAGAAATAGTCTTAACTTCCTGCTGTCGTTGAGTCCTGATTTCTGTCAAAAAACGATTCAATTCTTGTTCTATCAACGCTTGTTCTGTCTGGTCGCGACTGGGTAAATTGGTATCATTTGGCAAACTAACAACCAACTTGGCACTATCAGTTACTGGCACCAAATCTAAAAATAAAGTCGGCTGTCGCACAGTCATTGTCCCGTCGATTTCCGTCTGCACCACATAGACACGTTCGTGCAGCTTGTTACCGCGTCCATCGGCGATCGCCGCCGAAAACACATCCAATCTCGCAGGTCGATCGCGATGCAAATCGAAAAATACTGCCCCGTGGCGCAAATCATCCTGTACCCGCATTAGCACATCTTCCCGCACGCACTCAAACAGCGGATGTCCGGGCGTCACCCATTCCAGCGTTGGGTCATCTGTCAACTTATGTTTATCAAACGTAATCTTTTTGTAGTCATGACCCAATTTGCCAAAGCGGGTTTCCAAACGTTCCCCGATCGGCCATAGAGTACGCGGTACTCGCCCAATGCGGTACACCTTCTGATGCTGGCGCGTTTCCTTGGGGTGAATCCCCGAAATCGGCGCCGCTTGCACAAAAAAGTCATCAATCACTTCTGGCACTAAACGCCGCTCTTTTGCTTCTGCTGATTTACCAATAATCGCACTTAAGTTCAGTTCCCGCTTAGCTAATCCTTCTAAAGCGGAATTCGTGAGGCGGCGGAATCGATCGGTGTCCACTTGCTCGACGATGCGGTTCTTAATCACATCTTCCGTCAAGTTGTGAGCGTACATCTCCCGAATCATCCGTTCTAGCTGATTGGCCGGAAAAATATCGCCCAAAACATTAAACACTTTGCCAGTGCGTTCTGGATCGATGTCAATCTCGATCGCCCGGATGCGCTCAAACAACTTCCACAACACCCGTCCTTCGCGGGTATTCGTCGAAACAAAGTTAAAAATCAGACAATCCTTATCCTGACCGTAACGGTGGATGCGACCCATCCGCTGTTCCAAGCGCACCGGATTCCAGGGAATATCATAATTAATCAGAAACCAGCAGAATTGCAAGTTAATGCCCTCCCCCGCCGCTTCCGTCGCCACCAATACCTGACAATCTTCCCGAAACTCGCGTTCAGAATAAATTCGGGTATTGGGCGTATCCCTGTCTCCAATTTTCATCCCCCCGTGAATCTGAGTCACCGATAGTCCCCACTCCCGCAGCTTACCCACCAAATAATCCAAGGTGTCTTTGTGCTCGGTGAAAAGCAGCAGTTTCATCAGCGGGTCTTGGAATATGCCTTTCTGGGTAATAGCTTCTTTCAGTTTCACCAGTTTCGATTCAACTTCTCGTTTTTCCAACGTCCGCGCTTGGTCGATCAGTTTGTTCAACTGATAGATTTCTTGTTGCAGCGCTACGGGGTCAATGGAAGCGACGACTCCTTCCAAATCTCCCAGAATTTTTTCCTGTTCTGCTTCAGTCAATTCATCAAAATCCTCTGGAACTTTCTTAGCAATCTGTTCGGCCCGATAAGCCTCTGGGTCTTCCAATATCCGCTGGCGTTTATCGCGCATTCGTTCTAAACTGCGCCGCACTGCGTAGACACTAGACGCGAAACGACGTTGCAACATTGCCATCGTAAAACCCAAGGCGCGACCGCGGGCGGAATCATCAGCCGATGCTTTGATGGATTGGTCTTCTACATACTTAGTCAAGTCGTCGTAGAAATCCAATTCTTCGTCATCAATTTGAAAGTCGATGGTTTCAACTTTGCGATTAGTAAATAGCTTTTTGGCTTGACCTGTCTCTGTATCGGGGAAAGTAACGAGAGCTTCTTTGGTGCGCCGCAGATAAAACGGAGCATTATTCCGACGCATTGCTTCTTCTAAACTCGTAACATCACCATAAACATCGCGGTCTAGAAGTTCTAGGAATAAACAAAAGTTTTTGGGGTCGCCTTTATGAGGCGTGGCGGTCATTAATAAGTAGTGGTCGGTGAGTTTGGAGAGTTCTTCACCGAGTTTGTAAGCCAAGGTTTTATCATCGGAACTATAGGCGCTCATCTTGTGGGCTTCATCCACAATGATTAAGTCCCAATGACTCCGCAGGAGACTATTTTTGGCATCTTCAATGCGGGAAACCCAGGATATTGAGGTGATGACTTGTTTCTTTTCTTTCCAAGGGTTTGATCCGTAATTTGCCCGCAGGACATCGCCCCGAATCACCTCAAAATCTTCGCGGAATTTGTCTTTGAGTTCCCGCTGCCATTGAAATGTGAGGTTGGCGGGGGTGACAATTAAGGTACGTCTGACTAAGCCCCGGACTTTGAGTTCTTTGAGTAGCAGTCCGGCCATGATGGTTTTACCAGCACCGGGGTCATCGGCTAGCAGGAAGCGGATGCGGGGTTGTTTGAGAAAGTATTCGTAGACGGCTTCTAGTTGGTGGGGCAGGGGGTCTACATGGGCGATCGCCAGGGCAAAATAAGGGTCATATTCGTAGGCTAAACCCAAGCGCAGGGCTTCCACGCCCAGGCGAAAATGCAGGGCGTTGCCGTCAAAGGGTTCTTGTTCTGGCGTAGCTTCTAGTTGAGCCACCTGTTCTTTGGACAGAATGGGCTCGTAAACTTGGTTGGTATTGATTCCTTTGCCGATGAGTTTAATGGCATCTCCCATCGGCACTACCATAATTACTTTTACAGGTTCTGGGAAGAGGGAGCCTCGCAGAATTACATTGGACTTCATTTGCTCTACTTGCATCAGCTTTCCATTCCCCAAACAGGATTTTATAATTAATACGGTCTAGCTGCTAACTTTAGTTTTTTATGGATAAAACAATATAATTAAGTAGCTATTTTACACCCATCTTACTAATTTTATCTTATCAACGGGAGCGATTTCATTTACCGGAGCGATCGCCCCTAGCGCTCATTTCGGCAAAGGCTCCAATATTTTCTCAGAATGACTTGCTGCAACCGCCGCAAATAAAGCTTCATAATGATTCAAAGCTTCCTCAAATCCGTGACAGCCAAAGGAGTGAAATGAGGCTATAAATTTTTGTCTTTCATCAAACTGTGGCAAATTCTGTCAAAGGTCTTTTGCTAGGATGATGAAACCCCAAAACAATATCGCCCTTAGAAATTCCTGCTGCTAGTAAATCATCAACTACGCACAAATTCGTCCAATCTTCTTCTACCCAAATTTTACCATCTTTAATCCGAAGATACATCGTAATATGACGGAGCCGTTTTTTGCCATCCCAGCCCGAATGAAACCATAGATAGTGATCTCGTTCTTCGTCAAATGCTAGACGATGCTCTGGCTCTAATTCATCTAGTGCGATCGCCCCTTTGACGGTCATTTCATAATATCCAGTCAATATTTGTTTAATTGTATTGCGATAGTATTCTAATTTATCCATTCCAGAATTTCCTCCTTTGCCATTTCAACTACCATTAACAAAACCTGATTTTCATTAGTTATTACTTGGATAGACTTGCGTTTAAAAAAATCTTGGTATACGATATCATCAATTGCCAAATAGAGCCTGTATTCTGGAGCCGTGAGTTGAATCAGATTTCGGTAGACAATGTATTGACCGAGTGCCCCGTGGAAATCATACATTAGCGATCGCCCAATAAAGCTCTTAATTTCAACAACTATTTTTTGTCCTTGGCGTTCTGCGGCGATCGGCTTTTCTGCTGCTATATCGGCATACAACTCCGCATCCTCATATTTGATGAAGTACGGGTCAGCCGTAATTATCCAACCATCTTTTAGCAGGGCATTTTTAACTGCATTGTGATAGGTGTCTTTGGCAGGCATTGTAAAAACAGTTAAATATTACTCGCTCTTTAAATACAGTAAATACATTATAACTCTTAAGAGTCGGTTTCACCAAGAAACAAATAACGGTCGGTACTTACTAACCTAATGAGCTTATTATTTCGGCAAAGGCTGCAACAGCTTATCACCATGACTTGCTGCAACCGCCGCAAATAAAGCTTCATAATGATTCAAAGCTTCCTCAAATCCGTAATTCTCTACAGCATAACTTCTGCCTTGCTCGCCCAACGCATCCACCTTAGCAGGGTGCAGGTACAAATCCTCAACAGCCTCCGCCAAAGCCTCCGGATCTTCCGGCGCTACCACCACCCCGCCACCGCTTTGCTGCACAGCTTTGTGGGCAGTACCAGTTTCGGGAACCGACGCCAAAATAGCCCTGCCGCTGGCGAGAATTACTTGAATTTTTGAAGGCATATTGAAGTTAGTAACGCGGCGCTTTTGTACAACTAAACTAACATCAGCAGCAGCTAACAATTCTGGCAATTTTTCTCGCGGTTCAAATGGTAGCAGCATTACATTATTAGCTTTGTAAGTTTCGCAATCTTGTTGCAAGCGCGCCAAGGCTGTTGATTCCCCCACAATTACAAAAGCGATTTCGGGTATGTGTTTCAAACGAGCCGCTGCTTGGACAACTGTTTGCAAGCCTTGAGTTAGGGCAATATTGCCAGCATAGAGAACGACAAATTTGCCCTTGAGTTTGTGAGTTTCTCGAAATGAGTTACTTTCCTTGGGTAACGGCCGAATGAAATTGACATCAACCCAATTGGGAACGCAAACTATTTTTTCCGGGGGTACTCCCTGAGAGTGCAATTTTTTGACAAAACCGCTGTCGATGACGCTGACTTGGCTGGCTGTGCAGTATGCCAATTTTTCCAAAGCGTCAGCAATGCGAACTAGCAGTCCATTTTTTTTGACCAAGCCGACGCGCACGGCTGCTTCTGAGACGATATCCTGAACGTTGAGGACGATCGGGCAAGCGCGAATCCAGCCGTAAAAGGCGACTGGGACGCAAATCGGTAAAGGGGGCATTGTCGAGAAAATCACGTCTGGACGCCAGCCTCTGAAGGCTTGGACGGCGCTGGAGACGACAAAACTGCCGTCTAGCACAAGTCGGTCTAGGAGGCTGGGGTGGGGGCCGTTGACGCGCAGATAGCTGCGCTGAATTGTGACGCCGTTGTGTTCTTCGGTAAGGTAAAATTGGCCCTCATATGGCGGATAAATCCGGCGCTGGGGATAGTTGGGCATTCCTGTGACGACTCGGACTTGGTGCCCGCGCTTGACTAGGCCTTGCGCTAGTTCTGTCATCAGGGGGGCAATGCCGATCGGCTCTGGATAATAGTTATAGGAATAAATTAGAATACGCATAATATTTATTTTGAAGCAAATTGTCCTGCAGCCGCTTGCATCGAGCCTGCACCCGCAGAATTGCAGAGGATGTGGTTGGGTTCCGGGTAGGACAATAAGGGGCGAGGGATCTTTCACTGCTTGGGAAAGAAGCCGCCCTTACCGGGCGGGTATCGCGCCCTCAGCTAATGTTTTTTCGCATTACCAGGCAGTTGCGGCGATCGTCGGTACGGATATACCGAAGCTCGTCTGTGAGCTTGTACATGAACACCAGTCCCCTTTCTCCGTCTCTGTCCAAAGGATCGCGCTGCTCTTGCATGATCGAGTGCAGCTTTGCTTCTAAGTTGAAGGGTTGACCCCTGTCCCAAATCCTAATTTCTAAGTAATCGGCAAACACTTTTACCTCAATGTCTATGGGCGTCGTGGGGGGCAAGTTCTGGTGAGCGTGGCGGACAGCGTTTGTAAAGCCTTCGTTGATTATCAGCCGACACTGCCACCAGAAATCCGCTGGTATCATTGGCAAAACGATATTCTCCAACCATTCCAAAACGGATGTTAAAGCATTCAGGTCTGTTTCAACCTGCAGGTGCCACTCGGCCTTTGGTTGCTTGTCTTTCATCTTTCTTCCCCCAGGTCGGCCCCCACCACCGCTGTACTCAGCGCCGGAGGGAGAGAAAAAGGAGGGCAAGGTCTTGGCAACATATTAGTTAAGTCAAGCTTGAGTTGAAGAAGCCCGTTTTGCCTCAAGGTGAGCATTCCTTTCGCACCATTTACTCGCACAGCAAATGAGAGACTTCCGATACTGTAAGCCGCCTCGGTAGGGCGTTTAAATAGGGAAAATTTCCGAGTCAGCTTGCGAGGCAGTGATTTAAGCTTCGACCGTGTTAGCAGTCGCTACTTTTCTAAACACAGGTGAGTTCTTCTCGTCCTCGAAAATCATGCTGGGAGCATTTGAGTATGACTGGAACTGGCTAATTGCTAATTATTAATGCTCTGATTGCAGAGCTGGCAACTAGCTGTGCATTTTCTGGGCGTGTGAATTTTAACACTTAATGCTAACGTAGGTATTGCTAGCGATCGTCTGCTTGACTAAGTATCAAGTTTGAGTTCCCGCCGCCCGTCGGCAACAGCACCTGAAAGTTCAGGGCTGGGTTGTTGAGGGCTCCTACACAGCGCCACTATTTTTGTTAAAAAGGACTGTTACAGTTTTAACAATTAGTTTCAAGTCATACACCAGGCTCCAGTTTTGTTGGTATTTTAAATCTAAACGGATGACATCTTCAAAATCGCGGACTTGAGAGCGACCGTTGACTTGCCATTCCCCGGTCATCCCGGGTTTGACATCCAAACGCTGCCACTGAGGGACTTCGTAGCGCTCAACTTCGTCTGGGGTAGGCGGTCTAGTGCCGACTAGACTCATTTCGCCTTTGAGCACGTTCCAAAACTGCGGCAGTTCGTCGAGGCTGGTTTTGCGTAAGATGCGCCCGACTTTGGTAATCCGCGGGTCGTTGTCATTTTTGAAAAATGCGCCAGAAGCTTGGTTTTTGATTTGGTCTTTCATGGCTTCGGCGTTGGTACACATCGATCGAAATTTCCAAATCCGAAATTGTCTGCCCATCCAGCCACAGCGGGTTTGACCGAAAAATATCGGGCCTGGATCGTTGATAGTGATGGCTGCAGCTATGGGTACAAGCAAAATTCCTGTAATCATCAAACCGACGATTGCCCCAACGATATCTATCAGCCGCTTCACCCACGATTGCACTGAAGGGTGGGTCATCGGTAGGTGATTGTCCGAGGGGTTAGTCTCTGTGGGAGTTGAGGTTGCAGAGGGCTGCTCGATCGTCAGCACTTGATCTAGGCTGGTGAGAGCAAATACTGCCATCACCTGTGGCTTGAGACTTCGGAGCACCAAGTCGCTGCCACGCTGTTTGGCAAATTTCAGATTGCTGACTAAAGCACCGATCCCGCTACTGTCGATGAATGTCGTCTGACTAAAGTCTAGGACAATCTTGCTGGGAACGGTGCTTCCCGAAAAAAGTTGCTGGCAGGTTGTCTTGAAGTTTACGGCTTCAAGTACGCTCAAGCGCACGGGTATGTGAACTGAGGGAATCTCGTCCGAGTACGTTACCCGAAAATCTGCCTCTGGGGTTTGACTGACCATGAAGTCCTGGTTTCAAATTTCAAGCTGATGTCTTTAGCCTATTCTGTCCTAGCAGATCCACCTTTACCAAATATTATGGTTAACAAAAGGCTAGCTTTATACAAACTTTACAAAAACGCCTGCCAAGTCGCCCGCCGAGAATGATATCAAAGGCAAAAATAGACTTATAGCCTTTCGAGCTCTCATATGAGGTACTCATGGGCATAGGGCATAGGCCTCCGTGGGCATAGGGCATAGGCCTCCGTGGGCATAGGGCATAGGGCATACCTCACCACGCTTGAGAACCGCTATAAGTCTATTTTTGCCAGTTTTGGCCCAAAGATTTTTCAACGCAGTCGCTGCCAAACTTTGACATCGGAATCAAAATTTTTGTGGATTCAGGCCCCTTAATCTTGTCGTTAATAATTTTCCTGCCTGTCTTGCACCGGATAGCCATCGCAGTTAACAGTTAACAGCTAACACAGAAGTCAACAGTTAACGGTTAACTGGAAAACCCCGTACCAAGCGTCGGGGGATGAGGTTAAGAATTGTAGACGTTTTCTGACTGGGATGTTTCGCGGGTGATCGGTTTGACTTTGGCTTTGGCTTTGGCTGCGTTGCGTTTGAGGGCCTGGAGACGAGCTTCGTATTTAGCCCGCTGCTGTTTTTTGGAGGTTTGCTCGATTAAGGTTTTTAAGGCGCTGCCAAGGCTTTTGTAGGCGTTTGGGAGAGTGTAGCCGAAGCGGGTGGCTAGGGCGAGGGCTTTTTCGTCGGCGTCTATTGCTTCTTTTAAACTTTTCTCTCCGTTGTTTTTTTGGAAAAGTCTCCAGCCGGAGACGCCGCACAGGGATAGGGCCAGTAACAGCAGCAAGCCGTCTTGCACCCAAAGTTCGCCGACGGCGCCGCCTAAACCAATGGCGAGGGCTGCCATTTCCCAACCGTCTCTGGGGATGGTGTCGTTTTGGATTCTGGCGACTTCGTGCCAAAATAGGAGGTTGCGCTGATCCATTGCTAGCTGTTCCCAGCGGATCAGGTCTATTTGGATTTCTACCTGGTCTTTGCCTATTTCTTCGCTGCGGATCAGGGTAGGATTAACTTCTATTGTTTTTTCTACTGTTACCCAACTTTGGAGTTCTGGGGGCAGTATGTTTTTCAAGCGCCGGATCTCACTCATCTCGGCTCTTGCTGTAGAGGTTGCATAGGATGTCATAGCTCCGGCCTATTGATTTTCCAAAGGTTAATATGTGTCTGTTTCTGGAGTATAGCAAACCTTGAATCCAAATATAGTCGAGTAACGGGGGTCGATCGACCAATACTTGCAATTTTACTTGATTTTACTCTCAGGGGGCGATCGCAACTGCCTGCTAGATCATTGAATTTCGACTATTTCATCAACGGTTCGATTTCTTGCCGCAATTTCGACCAAGCCGACAAAACTTCCGGCTTAGAAGTTATGCCTTTTTGAACTAAAACAACTCCGTCCAATACTTCAGCAATTCCGTACAAACCATTCCGCAGAGCTACATCAGTAAAACGCACTCCCCCCCGAACTCTACCTCTGTCAACCTCAGCTTTCAAATTATTTTGCTTCAACTGCCACAAATCCAACAGCGCATAATCAATATCAACAACTTTTCCCTCTTCGTCTTTCATCTGCATCACTTCTAAACGGATGATGTTCCGGCGGCCAGAAAGGTGGGAAACGATATAACCGCTGGTAGAAACGCTAGCATCTTGGGGAATCAAACTTAAGACTTTTTTGACATTAGCTGCGTGTCCGAGTTGAGCCGGCAAAGATTGATAAACCCAAGGTTGAAAAGAATAAGGAGAGATGAAATACAAAGCTCGATTCGGATTGGAAGTGTACGTAAGCAGTATTGACAGACCGATACACCCAATCCAGAAGCGGTGGAACCTGGGTTTGAATTTATCTTGATGTTGCGACCACCACAGGATTGTACCGTAAAACAACCCCGGAATTATAGCAAATGTGTAGCGGGTGTTGATACCAGTAGCGGCCTTATTAACAACTTGCAGCAACAGAACCAGTAAAGGAAAAACAGTCATTAACCAGGCGCTAGGAGTAATCACAGGTACAAAGGCTAGCGGCAACCAATGACCTAAAAGATATAAAATTCGCCTACTTGCATCTTTAAAAAATACTTCTATTATAAGATGAGGTTGACTGATAATCGCCCAAAGCAGTTCTAGTGTTGACGGGTTCTCGGTTTTGACAAATTTCCTAAAGTAAGTAGCTAAGTACAAGCGGGAATTGTCAACCGAAAACATCGGCATAATTGTATTAGTTATGAACACCACGTAGCTAAAGCTGAGAGCGCACAAAGCTAGGCCGACGCGGGGGTAGCGCCGACTGACAATTAAATACGATCCGATGCCAAACAAGCTAATTCCAGCATCTTCGCGAGTGCCTAATGTTAAAACTGCGAACAGCCAAAATAGCGGCCAGCGCTGCTTTTCTAATGCTAGGAGCAAGCTAAATAGAAATAGAGGAATTTGGCAGTGTTCGTAAAAATTTCCCAGCGTCGGGCCGATGACACCATTTGCTCCGTAATAGCTGGCTACTATCATTACCGACAGGGGAACAGATAGATAGTGTCTTGCTAAGAAATACAGCACTATTCCGGCTGCGGCAATTAAAGCAACTTGCAACACTATCAGGGTAATGGGATATGGAAATAAGGCATAAATCGGCATCCAAATCAGAAAATCGATGACGAAGTGTTGGCCTAAATGAATGTAAGATGGGTAGGAAAGTTGTCTGTCCATCAGCGAAGCGCTGGAGGCGGCTGAGGACATTGAACTTTGAAAAAATCGACCGTGTATGCTATTCCAAAATACTTGGTTAAATAGACCGTTATCGTAGGTGGATAAGAAGCTTTCGTAGCGAATTATGCTAAAAGTTAAAACTAATACAAAAAAGATGGTTGCTAGGATTTTAACTTGACGCAATCCTGTTTGATTGTTCCAGTAGTAGAGAGGTTTAAATTTCATAGTTTTTGCTGAACGCGATATTTGCTGGGAGCATCTCACCTTTGCAGCCCTCCGCTAGAAATTGGAGTTTTGAGGCAGGAGGCAGGAGGCAGGAGGCAG